>JAFGPU010000129.1 GCA_016936035.1 Acidimicrobiales bacterium | reverse complement strand
GCCATCGAGTCGATCGGTGACTACAACGCCGTCTCGCGGATCGCCGGGCTGGGCCAGCCCAAGGCCGAGACCGTCTCGCGCGGCATCGGCTCGGAGGGGGTCGGCTGCGTCGGCACCGCCTTCGTCGGCGGGTTCGCCTCGACGTCGTACTCCGAGAACATCGGGCTGATCGGGCTGTCCAAGGTCGCCAGCCGCTACGTGGTGCTGATCGGGGCGGGCATCCTGATCGTGCTGGGGTTCGTCACCAAGATCGGGGCGGTCATCGCCACGATCCCGGCGCCGATCGTCGGTGGTGTCTACATGGCGCTGTTCGGGCTGATCGCCGGCGTCGGGCTGTCGAACCTGACGCGCGCGGACATGAACAGCCAGCGCAACCTGCTGATCGTCGGGTTCGTGCTGTTCATGGGGCTGGCCCTGCCCGCCTACGTGGGGACGCTGCCCGACGACTACTCGCTGTTCGGCGTCGACTGGCTGACCAGCCTGTTCACCTCGATCGGCGGGTCGGGGATCGCCGTGGCCGCCGTGCTGGGACTGCTGCTGGACAACCTGATGCCCGGCACCGACGAGGAACGGGGCGTCGGCGCCGACCTGGTCGCCGACACCGAGGGGACCGTCGCCTGACCGCGGGGCGCGCGTGCCGGAGGGAGTGCCAACGGATCGGCGCTCCCTTCGGCACAGTCCGCCCATGACCACCCCGGGGCGTCGCCATACGGTGGCCCGCGGGAGACGGAGGAGCACTGAGTGCAGCGTGCGGTCCTGGCCCTCGGCGGCAACGCGATCTCGCCGCACGCCTCCGCCGGGACCGCCGCCGAGCAGACCGCCACGATCGGCCTGACGATGAAGGCGGTCGCCGAGCTGGTGGTCGAGGGCTGGCACGTCGTGCTGACCCACGGCAACGGGCCCCAGGTGGGCAACGTCCTGGTCAAGAACGAGCTGGCCAAGGACGTGGTGCCGCCGGTGCCGTTGGACTGGTGCGTGGCGCAGACCCAGGCCACGATCGGGTTCACGGCCGCGACGGCGCTCGAGTGGGAGCTGGCCCAGCGCGGCCACGACGCCGCCGTGGTCCCGGTGGTGTCCCGGGTGCTGGTGTCCCGCGACGACCCGGCGTGGGACCACCCCACCAAGCCCATCGGGCGGGGCGTGGACGAGGCCGAGGCCCGCCGGCGCATGGCGGCCGGCGACCAGCGGTGGGTGGACGACGGCGACCGCGGGTGGCGCCGCGTGGTCCCCTCGCCCCGCCCCTTGCGCTCGCTGGACCGCACGGCCATCGACCTGCTGCTCGACGACGGCGCCGTGGTGATCGCCAACGGCGGCGGCGGGATCCCGATGGTCGACGCCGAGGACGGCCCGCCCCGCGGCGTGGAGGCGGTGGTCGACAAGGACCTGGCGGCCGCGCTGCTGGCCCAGGAGATCGGCGCCGAGGTGCTGGCGATCCTCACCGACGTCGAGGGCGTGGCGATCGACTTCGGCCAGCCCGACCAGCGCTGGCTGGGGCGCGTCGGCGTGGCCGAGCTGCGGCGCCACGCCGAGGCCGGCCAGTTCCGCGCCGGCAGCATGGGCCCCAAGGTCGAGGCGGTGTGCGGCTTCGTCGAGCGCACGGGACACCGGGCGGCCGTCGGGGCGCTCGACGACGCCATCGGGGCGGTCCACGGCGACGTCGGCACCCAGGTCGTGGCGGAGGAGTCGCCGTGACCGTCCGCCTGCTGGCCACCGGCGGGACCATCGCGTCCCGGCTGGACCCCGACACCGGCGCGGTCGTGCCGGCCGTCAGCCCGCAGGACCTGCTGGCCGCCGTGCCCGAGCTGGCCGAGGCCGGCCCCATCGAGGTGGAGGAGCTCGACCGGGTCAACGGCTGGAACGTCACACCCCAGGTGATGGAACGCGCCGCGGTGGCCGCCCGCCGGGCCCTGGCCGACGACGGCGTCGACGGGGTCGTGATCACCCACGGCACCGACACCGTCGAGGAGACGCTCTACCTGGTCGACCTGCTCGCGGGCGAGGCCACCGATCGGGGCGCGATCGCCTTCGCCTGCGCCATGCGGTCCTCGGGCGAGCTGGGCGCCGACGGTCCCCGCAACCTCCGCGACGCCGTGCGCGTGGCCACCGACCCGGCCGCGCGGGGCCGCGGGGCGCTGCTGGTCGTCAACGACGAGATCCACTGCGCCCGGTGGGCCACCAAGACCCACACCACCAACGTGTCCACCTTCCGGTCGTGGCCCGGCGGGCCGGTGGGCCGGCTCGACCAGGGCACGCCCCGGTTCGACCTGGCCACCCCGGCGCGCCCGCCCCACGGCGACCGCCTCGACCCCGCCGTGGCGCTGGTGAAGGCCTACACCGGGATGGACGACGGGATGCTGCGGTGGCTGGTCGACGACCGGGACGTGCACGGCATCGTGATCGAGGGCACCGGCGCGGGCAACGTGCCCGGCGACCTCGTCGCCGGCATCGACCACGCGCTCGGTCGGGGCGTGCCGGTCGTGATCGCCTCCCGGTGCCCGACCGGCCGGACCCAACCGATCTACGGTGGCCCGGGCGGCGGCGTCACACTCGACCAGCACGGCGTGGTGCGGTCCAACGGGCTCAACGGGCCGAAGGCGCGCCTCGGGCTGATGGTGGCGCTGGGCATCGACCGTGACCCCGACCACGTCCGCGAGTGGTTCACCGGTGCGTGACGCCACGGCTGTCCCCGTCGTCGCCAGCACCGGCCTGGCGGAGGTCCTCGCGGGCCCCGAGCGGTCGGGGAGGGTCGTCGGTGCGACCGCTGCCGCGGCGTACGTGCTGGTGTCCCCGACGCTCGACCACGCCCCGTCGCCGGCGATGGTGGCGCTGGAGGCCGCCGGTGCCGTCGGGCTTCCCTGCGGCCTGGGCCTGACGGCCCCGGCGCCCGCGTCGCTGCCGGGTGGGCTGCCGGTGGGGGCGCCGGTGCGGATCGCGGGCGGTCGCCTGCACGTCGCGGGCCATGTCCTCGCCGTCGCCCGGTGGCGACGGGCGCGCCCCCGCCTGCGGTCGGTCACCGCCCAGGCGCTGGCCGCCGGCGTCGGCGCCGCGGCCTCGCGGGTGCCGGACGAGACCGACCCCCTGGCGGTCCGGGTGGCCGGGCTGGGCGACGACCTGGCGGCGGCCGTCGCGGCCGGGGACCTGCCCGCGGCGCGAGGCTTCGTGGACGCCCTGTGCGGGCTGGGGGAGGGGTCCACCCCCAGCGGCGACGACGTCGTGGCCGGGCTGGTGGCGGGCGGGGCGCTGCTGGCCGCCGTCACGACCGGCGCCGACGGCCCCGGCGCGGACGTCTTCGGCCGCCTCGGCGCGTACGCCGCCGGCGTCGCCCCGGGGCGCACCCCCGCGCTGTCGGCCGCCTTGCTGGCCCACGCCGCCCGCGCCGAGGTCGCCTCGCCCGTCGCCGACCTGCTCCACGCCCTGACCGGGCGCGGCGACCTCGACCGGGCGATGCGGCGGCTGCGCCGGGTCGGGCACCGCTCCGGCACCGACCTGGCCCGCGGTGTGCTGCTGGCCGCCGGGGTCGTCGCCGGCACCCACGTCGCCCCCCGCCCCGCCCGTGTCCCGGAGGTCGCCCATGCCTGAGCACGTCGAGGTGCGCCCGGGCGTCTACCACGACTCGGTCAGCCTGATGCAGGTCAGCCAGCAGGTCGCCGACGTCGACGGGGTGGAGGCGGCCCTGGTGGCGATGGCGACCGAGCTGAACGTCGGCTTCCTCGACCGCATGGGGTTCGCCGGCGACCGGTCCGCGGGACCCAACGACCTGCTGGTGGCGGTCCGCGCGACCGACG
>JAFGPU010000554.1 GCA_016936035.1 Acidimicrobiales bacterium | reverse complement strand
GTGGCCGACGGGCGCGACCCGGGGCCGTTCGCGGGCGTGCCCATCGGGGTGAAGGACCTCGAGAACTGCGCCGGCATGCCCACCACTCACGGGTCGCTGGCCTTCGCGGGCCGGGGGCCGGTGCCGGAGGACTCCATCCACGTGGCGCGGCTGCGGGCCGCGGGCGCGGTGCCCGTCGGCAAGACGGCGGCGCCCGAGTTCGGCACGCTCAACTTCACCAAGACCAAGGTGTTCGGCGTCGCCCGCAACCCGTGGGACACCGAGCGCACGCCCGGTGGCTCCAGCGGGGGCAGCGCCGCCGCCGTCTCCGCCGGGCTCGTGCCGGCGGCGACCGCCAGCGACGGCGGCGGCTCGACCCGCATCCCTGCAGCGTTCTGTGGCCTGGTCGGGTTCAAGCCGAGCCACGGCCGCATCCCCCACCCCGGTCCACCGGGCTCGGAGACCGCGGTGTACGGGCTGCTCACCACCAGCGTCGCCGACAGCGCCCGCCACCTCGACGTGACGGCCGGCCCCGACGACCGCGACCGGTTCTCGCTGCCCCGGCCGCTGGTCAGCTACGAGTCGTCGATCGAGTCGCTGCCCGTCGACGGCCTGCGCGCCCGATGGTCGCCCGACATGGGCTTCGCCCGCTGCGACCCGGAGGTGCGCACCATCGCCGAGGCGGCGGCCCGCCGCCTGGCCGACGCCGCGGGCCTGAAGCTCGACGACGAGCCCGTCTCGCTCACCGACCCCGTGCGCACGTGGCTGGGGTCGGGCACGCTCGACCTGTGGCTGTCGCTCGACGACGGCATGTGGCCCGGTGTCGCCGACGACCTCACGCGCTACAGCCGCTCGGTCCTCGAGCAGACCGAGGACTACCCGGTGCCCCGGGTGGCCAAGGCGGCCCGGCGGCGTGAGCAGCTGGTGCTCGACGCTGCTCGCCTGTTCCGCGAGGTCGACGTCGTGATCACGCCCACCACCGCCGTGCCGGCGTTCGCAGCGGGAGGTCCTCCGCCGGAGGAGATCGACGGCCAGCCGGCCCGCCCCCTCGGCGCGTCGGCCACGCCGTTCACGATGCTGGCCAACCTGTGCTGGAACCCGGCGGTGTCGGTCCCCGCGGGCCGCACCGCGGCGGGCCTGCCGGTCGGGCTGCAGATCATGGCCGCCCGCCACCAGGACGAGGTCCCGCTGCGCATGGCGCGCATCTGGGAGCAGACCGAGCCCTGGCCCCGGCACGCGAGCTGACGGTCGGCCCAGCCGGCGTCAGTCGGGGCGGTCGCGCAGGAAGCGCTCGACCTCTTCGACGAGCGATCGCGCCGCGCCCTCGTCGGCGTCGTCACCCGCGTCGTGGCGCTGCTCGAGCTGGGCCACGTAGTCGGAGGTCTCGTCGTCCTCCTGGACGAGCTCGGTGACCTGTCGCTCGTAGGCGGCGGCGGCGATCTCGAGGTCGGTGGTCGGCACCCACGCCCCCAGCACCTCGGCGGTGTGCTCCAGCAGGGCCAGCACCGCCTTGGGGGACGGCGCGGTGGGCACGTAGGTGGGCACTGCGGCCCACAGCGAGGCGGACGGCACGCCGGCGTCACGGCATGCGGCCGAGAGCACGCCGACGACGCCGGTGGGCCCCTGGTAGGTGGAAGGTTGCAGCCCGAGCTCGGCCTGCATGGCCGGGTCGGCGGCGGTGCCGACCACGGGGACCGGGCGCGAGTGGGGCACCTCGGCCACGAGGGCGCCCAGGATGACGACGAGGCGGACCCCGAGCTGCTCGGCCAGCCCGGTGACCTGGGCGCAGAACGTGCGCCACTTGAGCTGGGGCTCGGTGCCGATCATCAGCAACACGTCGCGGGCGTCGCCGGGGAGGGTGGCCGCGTACACCTCGGTGGTGGGCCACACGATGTGGCGCACGCCGTCGTCGTCGATCTCGGCTTGCGGTCGCGCCGTCGTGAAGTCGAAGAACTCCTCGGCGTCGATCTCGGCCACCAGCTCGGCGTCGTAGCGGTCGATCAGGTAGCGGACCGTGCCGCTGGCCGCGTCACCTGCGTCGTTCCAGCCCTCGAACGCCGCCACCAGGACGGGGCGGTCGAGCGTCGGTCTGGTACGCCAGCGGACGTGCTCCACCGCGACCATCGTAAGGGCAACGATCGCCGGCGCCCCGCCCGCGCTGGGGCACCTGCTCGGGTGTTCGAACGTCACCCAACGCCGGTGAACGGTCGTCGCGCCACGGAAGGTCACCGTTCGGACACGTGCTCCCCGTGGTGCTCCGGTCGTATCGTGCGGGCGTGACTCCCACCCCCGCGCACACCATCCGCACCGTGGCCGACGTCATGAGCTCGCCGGTCGTCGTCGCGCAGCCCGACGACTCCGTGGCCGAGGCGGCGACGCGCATGAGCGCCAGCACCGTGGGCTCCGTCGTCGTCGTCGAGGGCTCGCGACCGGTCGGCATCCTCACCGAGCGCGACATCGTGCGTCAGGCGGCGGCCGGACGGAGCGCGGCCGAGCAACTCGTCGCCGACCTGATGACCGCCGAGCCCGACTGCATCGAGCCCGGAGTGTCGTTGCAGGAGGCCTTCGCGTCGCTCATCGAACGGCGCTACCGCCACCTGCCGGTGGTGGAGGGCGACGAGCTGGTCGGCATCGTGTCACTGCGCGACCTGCTCCACCTGGCGCAGATCCAGCCGGTGGTGCACCCGGGCCAGATCGAGGCGCCGCCCGGCCTCGAGGGCGTCATCGTGGCCGAGACCGAGGTGGGCGACGTGCGCGGCCTCGAAGGCTTCTACCACTACCGCCAGTACTCGGCGGTCGAGCTGGCCGACAAGCGTTCGCTCGAGGACATCTGGTTCCTGCTCTTCGAGGGCCACCTGCCCTCGCCGTCGGAGAGCCGCGCGTTCGCCGCCGAGGTGCGGAGCCGGCGCACGGTGCCCGAGGCCGTGCGTCGCCTCCTGCCCGACATCGCGGCGTCAGGTGGGCCGATCATGGACCAGCTGCGCAGCGCGGTCTCGCTGATCGGCCACAGCGGGGGCTTCCGGCCGTGGCTCGACACCGACGCCGCCGAGCTGCGCGCCAACGCGCTCCAGGTGTGCGCGTCCGTGCCCACCGTCATCATGGCCCTGCACCGGCTGGGGCGCGGGCTCGATCCCGTCGACCCCGACCCCGACCTCGGCTACGGCGAGAACTACCTGTGGATGCTCTCCGGTGAGCGTCCCGACCCCGACCGGGCCCGGGCGGTCGAGCAGTACCAGATCCTCACCATCGACCACGGCTTCAACGCCTCGACGTTCACGTCGCGGGTCATCACCTCCACGGGCGCGGATCTCGCGGGTGCGGTGTCCGGGGCGATCGCCGCGCTGTCGGGCCCGCTGCACGGCGGTGCGCCGTCACGCGCCCTCGACCTGCTCGACGCCATCGGCACGCCCGACAACGCCCGCCCGTACCTGGTCGACGCCGTGAACCGGGGCGACAAGATCATGGGCTTCGGCCACCGGGTGTACAAGACGACCGACCCCCGGTCGGAGTTCCTGCGCAGCGTCGCCGAGCGCATCCGGGCCGACAAGGTCGACTTCGCCACCCAGGTCGAGCAGACCGTGGTCGAGGTGCTCGCCGAGCTCAAGCCGGGCCGCAACCTGTACGCCAACGTCGAGTTCTACGCCGGTGTGGTGATGGAGGACGTGGGCCTGCCTCCCGAGCTGTTCAGCCCCACGTTCGCCTCGAGCCGGGTGATCGGCTGGTGCGCCAACATCCTCGAGCAGGCCGCGGACAACCGCATCATCCGCCCGTCGGCCCGGTACGTCGGGCCCCCGCCCCCGCAGCCGGTCCCCGCCGCTTGACCTCCGACCGTGGCGCGCCGTCGCGGCGGGACGAACGCTCGCGGGCAGCGCAGTAGCGTGCAGCGGATGAAAGTCGAGATCGCCACCACGTTGACACCAGCCATCGTCGACGCCGTCGAGCGCCTGGTCCCCCAGCTGTCGCAGTCGAGCCGGCCGCCGACCGTCGACGAGTTGGGCGACGTCGTGGCGTCGCCGGCGACCGACCTGTTCATCGTCATCGCCGACGACGGCAGCATCGTGGCGATGGCCACGCTGGCGACCTTCCGCATCCCGACAGGGCTGCGGGCCTGGATCGAGGACGTGGTGGTCGACGAGTCGGGCAGGGGCCAGGGGGTGGCGACCGCGCTCACCGAGTCGATGGTCGATCGGGCGCGCGAGCTCGGCTGCAAGACGGTCGACCTCACGTCACGCCCGTCGCGCGAGGCGGCCAACCGGCTGTACCAGAAGGCCGGCTTCGTCGCCCGCGAGACGAACGTCTACCGGCTCGACCTGCAGCAGTAGCCCACCGCACCCGTTGCGGGCGTCCGAGCGTCGCCCGCTGACCGCCACGCTGCGGCGCGGCGGCGGCCCGCGCGCGT
>JAFGPU010000128.1 GCA_016936035.1 Acidimicrobiales bacterium | reverse complement strand
CGCTTCGACCCGGGCGAGGAGGGCAACGACCCCGCGTTCGTCGCCCGCCTGGTCGACGGCTTCGACGCCTACGTCAACGACGCCTTCGGGGCATCGCACCGGGCCCACGCCTCGATCGTGGGCCCGCCGCAGTCGCTGCCTTCGGCCGCCGGGCGGCTGGTCGCGCGCGAGGTGCAGGTCCTCGGCGGCCTGCGCACCGATCCGAAGCGGCCGTTCGTGGCCGTCCTGGGCGGGTCGAAGGTCAGCGACAAGCTCACGGTCATCGAGGCGCTGCTCGACGTCGCCGACCAGCTGCTGATCGGCGGCGGCATGTGCTTCACGTTCCTGGCCGCCCGGGGCAACGGCGTCGGCGCCAGCCTGTGCGAGGACGACCAGGTCGACACCTGCCGCCGGTTGCTCGACCAGCACGGCGACCGCCTGGTGCTGCCGTCCGACATCACGGCGCTGGGGCCGGGCGGCACGCTGATGCAGCCCGATGCCGGCGGGGACGTGCGCCAGGTCGGCACCACCGTCCCGGACGGCTGGACGGGCGTCGACATCGGCCCGGGAACGGCCGCCGACTTCGGCGATCGCATCGCCGAGGCCCGCACGGTGTTCTGGAACGGGCCCATGGGCGTGTTCGAGGACCCGCGCTTCGAGGCCGGCACCCGCGCGGTCGCCCAGGCGGTGGCCGACACCCGGGCGTTCACGGTGGTGGGCGGGGGCGACAGCGCCGCGGCCCTGGCCCAGTTCGGGCTCGACGACCAGGTCGACCACGTGTCGACCGGGGGCGGTGCCTCGCTCGAGCTGCTCGAGCAGGGCGACCTGCCCGGTCTCGCCGCTCTGCGCGGAGAGTGGGCGGGCTGAACGCCGCCGGGGGTGGCACCCGCCGCCAGCAGCCGCCACCAGCACCCGCCAGCACCGCCGCCGCCCGCCGGCGGCCCGACCCGGACCGAGGGAAGGACACGACGATGGCCGAGGCCGCACGCAAGCCGCTCATCAGCGGCAACTGGAAGATGAACCTCAACCACTTCGAGGCGACGGCGCTCGTCCAGAAGCTGGTGTACGAGCTCACGACCGAGGACTTCGACGCCGTCGACGTGTCGATCCACCCGCCGTTCACCGACATCCGCACGGTGCAGACCTACTTCCTGGCCGAGAAGGAGCCGGTGCGCATCGCGATCGGCGCCCAGAGCTGCCACTGGGAGGCGTCGGGCGCGTTCACCGGTGAGGTCTCGCCGGCCATGCTGGCCAAGCTCGACGTGGCCTACGTCATCGCCGGGCACTCCGAGCGGCGCGAGCTGTTCGGCGAGACCGACGAGGCGGTCAACCGCAAGGTCCGGGCCATCTACGAGCACGGCATGACGCCGATCCTGTGTGTCGGCGAGACGCTGGACGAGCGCGAGTCGGGCACCACCGAGGCCAAGGTGACGGGCCAGGTCCGGGCCGGTCTCGACGGTCTGTCCACCGAGCAGGTGGCCGGGCTGGTCATCGCGTACGAGCCCATCTGGGCCATCGGCACCGGTCGCACCGCCACGCCCGACGACGCGCAGGCGGTGTGCGCCACCATCCGGGCCACGGTGGCCGATGTCGCCGGCGCGGACGCGGCGGCCGGCGTCCGCGTCCAGTACGGGGGGTCGGTCAAGCCGGAGAACGCCGCCGACCTGATGGCGTGCCCGGACATCGACGGTGCCCTGGTCGGCGGCGCCAGCCTCGAGTCCGAGTCGTTCGCCGGGATCGTCCGCTTCCGCGACCGCGCCTGAGGCCCGGCCGGCGCCCCCGTGGTGAGGGGCGCACGCTGCGGGCATACAGGTTGCGTGACGAATGCGTGACGAACTGCCGGAAATGCCCAGGCCGAGGCGCATCGATGGCCAGCTCGGCCACCGAGAAGGCGAGATGCCGGGCGATCCTGCTAAGTTCCCGGCCGTTCACTGGGGGTGCATCCGTGTGCGCCCAGGTGCGAACACCGTCAGGGGGAGCTGCCGTGACGACAGCCGTGGCTCGCTCCTCGTGGCAGGTGCCGTGCGCGGTGCCTCCACCGAGTCGACCAAGTGCCAAGCCGGGCTCCCCTGCGGTCACCACGACCATCATCAGGAGGTCCTCCAAGTGAGACGACAGCGCAGGAGCTTGAAGCTCCTTGCTCTCATCATGGGGCTCTCTCTCGTCGCCGGCGCCTGTGGCTCCGACGACGACGAGGGCAGCGACGAGGGGAGCGACGAAGCCGCTCAGGAAGAAGGGGTCCAGGGTGGCGAGCTCGTCGACCTGGGCACGTTCGCACAGGGGCCGCCCGAGCACATCGACCCGGGCATCAACACCACCAGCGACGGGTGGCAGGTCGGCGGTTCGCTCTACGACGGGCTGGCCGAGACCGACTTCAGCGATCCCGAGAACCCGGAGACCGTCCCGGTGGTCGCCGAGTCCTGGGAGGTCAACGACGACGCCACCGAGTTCGTCTTCACCATCCGCGAGGGCCTGAAGTTCTCCGACGGCGAAGACGTGCTGCCGAGCTCCTTCGTCCGGGGCTGGGAGCGCGCCAGCGATCCCGAGTTCGCGGGTGACTACTCGTACCTGTTCACCTTCATCGAGGGTGGCGCGGAGAAGCTGGACGGCGAAGCCGACACGATCTCCGGCGTCGAGGCCGACGACGACGCGATGACCCTCACGGTCACGCTGGCCGAGCCCTACGCGAACTTCCCGGCGGTCGCCGGCTTCCAGACGTTCATGCCCATGCCCTCCGCAGTCGACGAGCTCGACGACCAGAGCGAGTGGGAGCGGGGCATCATGATCGGCAACGGCCCGTTCATCATGGCCGAGCCGGCGAACGACCAGGAGATCGTGCTCGAGCCCAACCCCGAGTGGGACGGCACCCAGTACGACGAGTCCCTGGAGCTGCCCGAGCAGCCCTACCTGGACACTCTCCGGTTCGTGATCGGCTCCGACCTCGACACGGCGTACAACGCGTTCGAGGCCGGTGAGGGCGACGTGACCAACTTCGCGCCCGGTCGCTACCAGGAGGCGCAGGACAACTACGAGACCACCATCGACACGCCGTTCCTGGGCGCGTACTACTTCATGTTCAACGACCGCAACGAGATCGTCGGCGGTCCCGAGAACAAGCTGCTGCGCCAGGCCATCTCGCAGGCGATCGACCGCGAGGACATCAACACCGACGTGTACGAGGGGTCGCGCACCACGGCCACCGGCATCACCCCGCCCGGCATCCCCGGCATGGAAGAGGGGCTGTGCGACTACTGCGAGTACGACCCCGACGCCGCCGAGGAGGCCTACCAGGAGTGGCTCGCCGAGGGCAATGAGCTGACCGAGCCGCTGCCGATCCAGTTCAACGCCGACGCCGGTCACGAGCCGGTGGTGCAGATCATCATCGACAACCTGGCCGCCATCGGCATCGAGGCCGAGTCCGTCTCGATCCCGTCCGAGGACTACTTCGGTCAGCTGGCCGAGGGAGCGTGCGTGTTCTGCCGGGTCGGTTGGCTCGCCGACTACCCGACGTACGACAACTTCACGTTCGACATCTTCGGGACCGAGGCGCTCGACGGGAACAACTACGGCTACAGCAACCCCGAGTTCGACGAGCTCGTTGCCGAGGCCAAGGCCACGACCGACATCGACGAGGCCAGCGAGCTGTTCCGTCAGGCCGAGCAGGTGCTGTTGAACGACGACATCGGCGTCGTGCCGATCAACTGGTACAACGGCCAGCAGGTCTACAACGGCGACAAGGTCGCCCACCTCTTCGAGGAGCCCACGGGCCATGTCGTGTGGGAGACCGTCTCCCTGACGGGCTGACAGCCCGCCGTCACCACGGGCCGGCCGGAGGTGCGCCCGCACCCCGGCCGGCCTGCGGCCCGCCTTCCCGAGGACCACGATGCCCAGCTACATCATCCGCCGCCTGCTGCAGATCATCCCGACGGTGTTCGTCGCGCTGTCGTTCCTGTTCTTCATCTTCTTCCTGCTGCCCGGCGAGCCGGCACGGCTGATCGCCGGCGGCGCCGAGCGCAACGTCGACCCCGGCGTCCTCGAGCGCATCGAGGAGCGCTACGGCCTCGACGACCCGGTGCTCGTCCAGTTCGGCAACTACTGGCAGCGCACGATCCAGTGGGACCTGGGCGACTCCTACCTCACCCGCGAGAGCGTCAACGAGATGCTGGGCGAGAAGGCGGTCGCGAGCCTGCGCCTCGCCATCTGGGCGATCATCATCGAGATCATCGTCGGCATCGCCGTCGGCTTGCTCTCCGCGATACGCCGATATTCGATCGGCGACCGGTTGACCACGATCCTGACGGCGGCGGCATCGGCCCTCCCGGTGTTCGTGCTGGGGTTCGTGCTCCAGTACCTGTTCGCGGTCCAACCCAACAAGTGGGACTGGCCCGAGTGGGCGCGGCTGCGCACGTCGGGCATCGGGCCCGACACGTGGACGTTCTTCTTCATCCCCACCGGCGAGCAGTGGCGCTACCTGATCCTGCCCGCCATCACGCTCGCCAGCGTCACGACGGCGCTGCTCGCCCGCATGACCCGCGGCTCGATGCTCGAGGTGCTGCGCGCCGACTACATGCGCACGGCCCGGTCGAAGGGCCTGGGCGAGCGCGAGGTCGTGCTGAAGCACGGGCTGCGCAACGCCATGCTGCCGGTCGTGACCCTCATCGGCATCGACTTCGGCACCGCCATCGGCGCCGCCGTGCTGACCGAGACCACCTTCAACTGGCCGGGCCTGGGCTCGCAGATCGTCACCTCGGTGCAACAGCGTGACCTGCCGGTGCTCCTCGGGTTCACCCTCTCGGTCGTGTTGGCGTACGCGTTGGTCAACCTGATCGTCGACCTGTCCTACGCCTGGTTCGACCCCCGCATCCGACTCGGGAAGGGAGATCACGGATGACGCTCGCCGACCCCGCGACCACCGCCGCCACCGACAGCTCGCACGAGCCCGGGGGCCCCGACGAGCTCGGTGCGTCCCGCCCGTTCCGAGCGGACGTGTGGCGCCGGTTCCGCCGCAACCGGCTGGCCATGGTGGGCCTGACCATGATGGTGGTCCTGGTGCTGGTGGCCATCTTCGCCCCGCTCATCGCGCCGTACGGCATCACCGAGCGCACCGCAGGCTCGGCGCGGCAGAGCCCCTCGCTCGACCACCTGTTCGGCACCGACGACATCGGCCGCGACGTGTTCAGCCGCGTGGTCTACGGGGCGCGGGTGTCGCTGCGCATCGGCATCCTGGCCACGGCCATCTCGATGGTGATCGGCCTCATCCTCGGTTCGCTGTCGGGGTTCTTCGGCGGCATCAGCGACACGCTGATCATGCGGGTGACCGACGTCTTCCTGGCCATCCCCTACATCGTGCTGGCCGTCGCCATCGCCACGGTGCTGGGACGCAGCGAGAACGCCATCATCATCATCCTCGGGCTCACGGGCTGGCTGGGCATCGCCCGCATCGTGCGGGCGAGCTTCCTCTCGCTGAAACGCCTCGAGTACGTCGAGGCGGCGACGGCGCTCGGCTTCTCGCGCCGGCGCATCATCGCCCGGCACATCCTGCCCAACGCCCTGCAGCCGATCATCATCTACGGCACGATCGCGATCGGCAGCGTCATCCTCGCCGAGGCGGCGCTGTCGTTCGTCGGCGTCGGCCCCCAGGAGCCCACGCCGGCCTGGGGGGCGATGGTCAACGCCGGGAGGGGCAGGCTCACCAACGCACCGCACATGTTGTTCTTCCCGGGTGCCGCCATCTTCGTGACCGTGCTGTCGTTCGTCTTCATCGGTGACGGCCTGCGCGACGCCCTCGATCCGAAGCTGAAGTGATGGTCGATGCTGCTGTGACGTCCTCCTCGTCTCCGTTCACCCGCAAGGACGTGCTGCTGTCGATGCGGGGCATGCGCGCCGGCTTCACGACCGACGACGGCTTCGTCCGGGCCGTCGACGGCGTGTCCTTCGATGTCCAGCGGGGCGAGGTGCTGGCGATCGTCGGCGAGTCGGGCTCGGGGAAGTCGGTCACCGCCATGTCGATCCTCGGGCTCCAGCCGACGCTCGAGATCGCCGAGGGCGAGATCCTCTGGAAGGGCACCGACCTGCTGACCATGTCCGAGGACGATCGCCGGGCCGTGCGGGGCAAGGAGATCGCGATGATCTTCCAGGACCCCCTCACCGCCCTGAACCCCGTGCACACCGTCGGCCGCCAGATCGGCGAGATGGCCCGCATCCACGAGGGGCTCGACAAGAAGCAGGCGCGGGAGCGGGCCGTCGAGATGCTCGACCTGGTCGGCATCCCCGAGCCGCGCAAGCGGGCGGACATGTACCCGCACGAGTTCTCGGGCGGCATGCGCCAGCGGGCCATGATCGCCATGGCCATCACCTGCAAGCCCGACCTGCTCATCGCGGACGAGCCCACCACGGCGCTGGACGTCACCGTGCAGGCGCAGGTGCTCGAGGTGCTCGTCGACATCAAGGACGAGATCGACTCGGCCATCATCCTGATCACGCACGACCTCGGCGTCGTCGCGGGGCTCGCCAACCGGGTGCTCGTCATGTACGCGGGTCGCTCGATCGAGGTCGGCACGACCGACGAGATCTTCTACGAGACCCGCCACCCCTACACCCTCGGCCTGCTCGCCAGCCTGCCCCGCCTCGACGACGCGGGCGACGAGGCGCTGGTGCCCATCGTGGGGTCGCCGCCGTCCCTGATCCGCAAGCCCTCCGGGTGCGCGTTCCATCCCCGCTGCCGGTTCGCCCGGGTGCCCGGCAACTGCCAGACCGACGACCCGGCGCTGCGCCTGGTGGCCGGGGACGCCCACATGGCGGCCTGCCACTACGCCGAGGAGCTGTCGGGGGTCACGGTCGAATCGCTGCGGTCGATGATCGATTTCGAGGCCGAGGCGGCGCGGATCGACGACACCTTGCCAGCCGAGCCGCTCGAGCCGGAGGACGAGTCCGAGTACGAGGCGGCCCTCCGCGATGTCGCCATCGCCGAGGCGGCCGCGCACCCGGGGGTCATGGATCGGGGTGTCAGGGATCGGGGCGGGCGCGACGGCTCCGAGTGGCCGGCCCAGCCCGAAGACCCGCGAGATGGTGAGGTGGCGCCGTGACCGACGTCGCGAGCGAGGTGACGAGCGCACCCCAGGACGGTGCGGGCCCGCTGCTGCAGGCACGTGACCTGGTCAAGGATTTCCCGATCAGGGGCGGGGTGTTCGGCCGCCCGGTGGGCTGGGTCTCGGCGGTGGCCGGGGTGAGCTTCGACGTCGGCAGGGGCGAGACCCTGGGTCTCGTGGGCGAGTCCGGCTGCGGCAAGTCGACCACGGGCCGGATGCTGCTGAACCTCATCACGCCCACGGTCGGGACGGTGCTGTTCGACGGCCAGGACATCAGCCACATGAAGGGCAAGCGCCTGGCCGAGATGCGGCGGCGCTTCCAGATCGTCTTCCAGGACCCCTACGCCTCGCTGAACCCCCGCATGACCCTGGGCGCGATCCTCAGCGAACCGCTCCGGGTGCATTTCGACCTGGAGCAGAGCCAGATCGAGGAGCGCGTGGCCGACCTGCTTCGCACCGTCGGCCTGGCCCCCGAGCACAAGAACCGCTTCCCGCACGAGTTCTCGGGCGGCCAGCGCCAGCGCGTCGGCATCGCCCGGGCGCTGGCGCTCGAACCGGACCTGATCGTGCTCGACGAACCCGTCTCGGCCCTCGACGTGTCGATCCAGGCCGGTGTCGTCAACCTGCTGCAGCGGCTCCAGAACGAGCTCGGCCTGGCGTACGTGTTCATCGCCCACGACCTCTCGGTCGTCCGGCACATCTCCGACCGCGTCGCGGTGATGTACCTCGGCAAGATCGTCGAGACCGGCGATCGCGCCGAGCTGTACCAGTCACCCGGGCACCCGTACACCCAGGCGCTGCTGTCGGCCATCCCGCTGCCGGACCCGACACGTGAGCGGGGACGCGAGCGCATCGTGCTCACGGGCGACGTGCCGAGCCCGGCCGACCCGCCGTCGGGGTGCCGCTTCCGCACGCGGTGCTGGCTCAAGAACCAGCTCGAGGACGGTGGTGTCGACACGTCCGCGTGCGTCGAGCAGGAGCCGCTGCTCGAGATCCGGCCGTCGAGCGGTGTGGAGCACCCCGTGGCCTGCCACTTCGCGCGCCAGCAGTCGGTCCTGTAGCTGCAGGTCATCCACCGATCGCCGTATGTTCGGCGCGTATCGACCACATGACGCCCTGAGGCGTGCAAGAATCGGCCAGTGTCGTCCGCCGGCGGCGGTCATCTTGCCCCGGCGACGACGTCGACAGCACACCAGGGGGAGACAACGATGAGACAGCCGCGATCTCGCTGGCTCGCCGCGTTCGTCGCGTGCGGGCTGGTGCTCAGCTCGTGCGGGGGCGACGACGACGACGAGTCCGACGACGCAGCCGACGAGGCCGACTTCGAGGCGGTGGCGCTCGACGAGAGCGCGCAGTGCGGTACCGACGGCTACTCCGGCAACCTGGCCGGCATCGAAGCCGTCGACGAGCTGACCGTGCGCTTCACCCTGTGCGAGCCCGATGTCGCGTTCCCGGCCAAGGTGGCCTTCTCCGCCCTCGGCATCTTCCCGAGCGGTCAGCTCGAGGAGACGGGCGGGGCACCGATCGACGCACCGATCGGCACCGGTCCCTACAAGCTCGAGGCGTGGGAGCGCGGCAGCCAGATCGTGCTCACCCGCAACGACGACTACTGGGGCGACGAGCCGGCCATCCCCACCGTTGTGTTCCGCTGGAGCGAGGAGTCGGCGCAGCGCCTCGTCGAGCTGCAGGCCGGCGATGTCGACGGCATCGACAACGTCGGCACCGAAGACTTCCCGACGGTGCAGGACGACGCCAACCTCGAGCTCTACGAGCGTGAGCCGCTGAACGTCTTCTACCTCGGCATGAACGTCGACAAGGCCCCGCTCGACGACGAGCTGGTGCGCCAGGCGCTCGGCTACGCCATCGACAAGGACCGCCTCATCGAGAACTTCTACCCCGAGGGCTCGCAGGCGGCCGACCAGTTCCTGCCGCCGGGCATCCCCAGCTACGAGGACGGCGCCGACGGCTACACCTACGACCCCGACAAGGCGCGCGACCTGCTCGAACAGGCCGGCTACCCGGACGGCGTCGACCTGGGCGCGCTCAGCTACCGAGCCGAGCCGCGGCCGTACCTGCCCCAGCCGCCGCAGGTCGCCAGCGACATCCGCGACCAGCTCGCCCAGGTGGGCATCACCGTCTCGCTCGACGAGCAGGAATCCGGTGCGTTCATCGACAACGCGAACAGCGGCAACCTGGGCCTGCACCTGCTCGGATGGGGCGCCGACTTCCCGGACGCCACCAACTTCTGGGACTTCCACTTCGGCGTCGGCGCGACGCCGCAGTTCGGCACCGGCTTCCCCGACCTGCACGACGTGCTGAGCGAGGCCGGCTCCACCACCGACGAGGACGCACGCGCCGAGCTCTACGCCGAGGCCAACGACCTGCTGATGCAGCACGCGCCGGCCATCCCGCTCGCGTACGGCGGCTCGGCGGTGGCCTTCAAGGCCGAGGTCGAGGGCGCGCATGCGAGCCCGCTGTCGAACGAGCAGTTCGCGGCCATGTCGATCGAGGGCCAGGACCAGCTCGTGTGGATGCAGAACGGCGAGCCGTCCGGCCTGTACTGCGCCGACGAGACCGACGGCGAGGCGCTGCGGGTGTGCGAGCAGATCAACGAGTCGCTGCTCGCCTACGAGGT
>JAFGPU010000127.1 GCA_016936035.1 Acidimicrobiales bacterium | reverse complement strand
GCCCGGCGAGCTGGAGCGCACCTACGTCGACGTGTTCAACCGGTTCGCCCGCATGATCGCCAGCGGCGACTTCCCCTTCGACGCCGACGACGTCGAGACCGAGGAGGCGCCCCGGGTGGGCGACGGCGTGATCGTGCTCGACGCCTCGGGCCGGGTGGAGTACAGCTCACCCAACGCGGTGTCGACGCTGCACCGCCTGGGTGTGCACGCCAACGCCGAGGGCCTGCGCTTCTCGGAGCTGGGCCTGGAGGAGACGGTGGTGAGCACGGTCTTCGCCGCGGGCATCCCGGTGACCGAGGAGATCCCCCGGGGTCTCGACATCACGGTGCTGATGCGGGGCATCCCCCTGCTCGACCACGGGGCGGTGACGGGCGCGGTGGTGCTGCTGCGCGACATCTCCGAGCTGCGGCGCCGCGACCTGTTGCTGCTGTCGAAGGACGCCACCATCCGCGAGATCCACCACCGGGTGAAGAACAACCTGCAGACGATCTCGTCGCTGCTGCGCCTGCAGGGCCGCCGGCTGGGCACGAGCGAGGCCCGCACCGCCATCGAGGAATCGGTGCGGCGCATCCGCTCGATCGCCCTGGTGCACGAGATCCTGTCGCGCGAGGCGGGCGACGACGTGCCCTTCGTCGACATCGTGCGCCCGGTGGTGGGCATGGTGGCCGACAGCATGATCTCGCCGGAGCACCCCATCCGCTTCGAGGTCAAGGGCGACGGGGGTGTGTTGCCGGCCGGGGTGGCGACCCCGCTGGCGGTGGTGCTCAACGAGCTGCTGCAGAACGCGGTCGACCACGCCTACCCGACCGAGCTCGACCTCACCAGCGAGCCCGGTCGCGTGAGCGTGGTGATCGAGCGCGACGGGCAGGCGCTGACCTTGCGGGTGACCGACGACGGGGTGGGCTTGGCCGAGGGGTTCGACGCCGAGACCTCCACGGGCCTCGGCCTGTCGATCGTGCGCACGCTGGTGACCAGCGACCTGTCGGGTGAGATCAGCATCCGGAGGGCCGGCGGCGGTGGCGATCGCCCGGGCACCGAGGTGGTGCTGCGGGTGCCGATCGCGGCCGGTCACGACGACGACCTCGCCGAGGCGAGGTCGCGATCGCATTGAGAGGTTGCGGTCGTGGCCCGGTGTGCGGACCGTTCCCCGGCGTCCCAGCTCCCCAGCGGGTGGTTTCCCCAGCGCCGGGATCTCCCGGCGGTGCTGCTCAGGCCCTCGTGGTGCGAGGGCGAGGTGTCAGGCCGAGGCCTTGCGGTGACGGGCGACCCACTGGCGGCGGAGGGCGCGGCGCTCCTCTTCGGAGGTGCCGCCCCAGATGCCGCTGTCCTGGTTGGTGCTCAGGGCGTAGTCGAGGCAGGCCTGCTGCACGTCGCAGACGCGGCAGACGGCCTTGGCGTTCTCGATCTGCTCGATGGCCGGACCGGTGGTGCCGACGGGGAAGAACAGATCAGGGTCGGTGTCGCGACAAGCGCTGTGCTCGCGCCAGTCGTCGCGCTCGATGGACAGGGACAGACTGCGGCTCTGCGTCAGGGCCACGGGACCTCCACGGCGGAATCGGGTCACCGAGTTTTGTGACGAGTTTCACATGCCACCGCGGTCAGTGACGGAAGGCGTGTGGCTGTGACGGAGCCAAGATAACGGGCATGGGTGCGTTGGGCAAGGATTTTTTTCTGCATCGAAAGGACGAGTTTTCGTGGCACACGTGATCGGTCACCGGGGAGCGCCCCGCGTCGAGCCCGAGAACACGGTGGCGTCGCTGCGCGCCGCGCTGGCGCTCGGCGCCGACGGCGTCGAGCTCGACGTCCGCCGCACGGCCGACGGCGTGCTCGCCGTCCACCACGACGCCCACCTGGCCGACGGGCGGGCCATCGTCGCCACGACCTGGGACGACATGCCCGACCACGTGCCCGACCTGGCGGCCGCCCTCGATGCGGTGCAGGGCGCCGGCGTCGTCAACGTCGAGATCAAGAACTGGCCCGACGACGTCGACTTCGACGTCGGGCTGGGCATCGTCGACCGGGTGCTCGAAGCGCTGGCCGCCCGTCCCGCCGCCGAGCGCGCCCGCGTCCTGGTGTCGTGCTTCCACCTGGCCACCGTCGACCGGGTGCGGGCCCTGGCCCCCGACCTGGCCACCGCCTGGCTGGTGCTGGGGCCGGTCGAGCCCCTCGGCGACACCACCACCGACCCGGTCGCCGCCCTGGTGGCCCAGGCGGCCGGGGCGGGCCACGACGCCCTGCACCCCCACCACGCCTTCGTCACGCCGACCCTGGTCGAGGCGGCCCACGCCGCCGGCCTGGCCGTCAACACCTGGACCTGCGACGACCCCGAGCGCATCCGCTGGCTGGACGGCATCGGTGTCGACGGCGTGGTCACCAACGTGCCCGACGTCGCCCTGGCCGCCCTCGGCCGCGTCCCCTCCGCCGACCCGGCCTGACCGGAGCCCGGCGCGGGGACGATCCTCAGGGCACGACCAGGTCGAGGACGGCGGGCTCGTGGCGGAACTCGAGCACCTCGGCGTCGCCCAGGTGGTCGCCGTCGACCTGGTAGGGGACCGGCCCGTAGGTCCGGACCGTCAGCGCCTCGAGGTCGGTGCGCAGGTCGACCCACCGGCTGCGGCGCAACGCCTTCCCGCTGCCGAGGGCGGAGCCGATGATGCGGATGAACCGGCCGAAGTCCATC
>JAFGPU010000126.1 GCA_016936035.1 Acidimicrobiales bacterium | reverse complement strand
GTCGACGACGACGTACTTCTCCCAGTCGAGGCCCACGCGGTCGAAGGCGAGCTGGCAGAACTCGCGCACCGAGTGGGTCTCGCCGGTGGCGACCACGTAGTCCTGGGGGGTGTCCTGTTGCAGCATCAGCCACATCGCCTCGACGTAGTCGCCGGCGTAGCCCCAGTCGCGCTTCGCGTCGAGGTTGCCGAGGCGCAGCTCGTCGGCCAGGCCGAGCTTGATCTTGGCCACGGCGTTGGAGATCTTGCGGGTGACGAACTCGAGCCCGCGGCGGGGCCCCTCGTGGTTGAAGAGGATGCCGCTGGTGGCGTGGAGGTCGTAGGACTCGCGGTAGTTGATCGTGATCCAGTGCCCGTACACCTTGGCCACGCCGTAGGGCGACCGGGGGTAGAACGGGGTCGTCTCGGTCTGCGGCGTCTCGACGACCTTGCCGAACATCTCGCTCGACGACGCCTGGTAGAAGCGGATCTCGGGGTTCACGATGCGGATGGCGTCGAGCATGCGGGTGACGCCGATGGCGGTGAACTCGCCCGTGAGCACCGGTTGCTGCCACGAGGTGGGCACGAACGACTGTGCCGCCAGGTTGTAGACCTCCTGCGGCGCGTGCTCCTGCAGGATCTCGATGATCGACACCTGGTCGAGCAGGTCGCCGTGCACGAAGGTGATGCGGTCCTGGAAGTGCCCGATGCGCTCCCAGTTCACGGTGCTGGTGCGCCGGACCATTCCCAGCACCTCGTAGCCCTTGTCGAGCAGCAGCTCGGCCAGGTGGGAGCCGTCCTGCCCGGTGATTCCGGTCACGAGTGCTCGCTTGGTCACGTTGAGATCTCCTCCCACGGGGCACGTCCCGTGCTTCCCTCGGATGTGCTGATCCCCAGGCCAGGGAGCACGGTGGCGCGACACGCCAGGTTGTCAGCAGCCAAGCCTCGCCCGCCAGTCTGTGAGGACGTCGGCCAGGGTCTGTTCGAGCTCGATGGTGGGGCGCCAGCCCGTCGTGCGGCGCAGCGCCCCGTTGTCCCCGACGAGCACCGGGATGTCGACGGGCCGTTGCAGCGCCGGATCGGACACGAGGCGCATCGGCCGGGCGGCCATGCCCAGCAACGCCTCGGCGATCTGCTCGACCGAGACGGCGGCGCCGCTGCAGACGTTGTAGACGGCACCGGGCTCGCCGGAGGTCATGAGCAGCCGGTAGGCGCGGACGACGTCGCGGACGTCGGTGACGTCCCGCAGCGGCGTCATGTTGCCGATGGGCACCTCGTCGCCCCCGTCCCGCTCGTTGCGGGCGATGCGGGCCGCGATCGACGGGGCGACGAAGTGGTCGCTCTGGCCGGGCCCGAGGTGGTTGAAGGCCCGCACGCGCACGACCGGCAGGTTGTGCCCCAGCCACGCCTGCTGGGCGAGGGCGTCGGCGGCCACCTTCGACGCCGCGTAGGGCGACACGGGCCGCAGGGGCTGGTCCTCGTCGAGGGGGAGCTCGGCCTCGGTGACACGGCCGTACACGTCGGCGCTGGTGACGGCGAGCACCCGGTCGGCGCCGGCCTCGCGGCTGGCCTCGAGGACATTCAGCGTGCCGACCGCGTTGGCGACGAAGGTCTCGCGAGGGGCCGCCCAGCTGCCGCCGACGTCGGACGCACCCGCGAGGTGGTACACCGCCTCGGGCTTGGCGGCGACGACCGCGTCGGTGATCGCCTCGGCATCGGCGATGTCGATGCCGTCGACCGTGCGTTCCAGTTGGATGACGTCGTCACCGTGCGCCTCGAGGTGACGCACCAGGTGAACACCGACGAAGCCCCCAGCTCCGGTGACCAGCGCTCTCACGGGCGGTCATCGTAGGTGGTCGGGGGCACGGTTCGAGAACCCGGTCACGCCGACGGCGCCGCGACCCGTGCGAGCAGGCCCGCCACGCGCTCGGCCGTGGTGTCCCAGTCGTAGCCGGCAGCCACCTTCCGTCCGCGCTCGACCAGGGCGGTCCGGTGGGCCTCGTCGTCGAGCACGCGGCGCAGCGCGGCCGCCAGGGCGCCGGCGTCGCCCACCGCCACCAGGTCCGCGCCGTCGCCGCAGACCTCGGGCAGCGAGCCGGCCCGGGTGGTCACCACGGGCACGCCGGCGCTCATCGCCTCGATGGGAGGGAGCCCGAAGCCCTCGTAGACCGAGGGGAAGGCGTAGGCGGCGGCGCCCGCCAGCAGCGCGGCGCGGTCGGCCTCGCTGACCCACCCCAACCGCACGATCCGGCCACGGTGCGCTGATGCCGCCACGGCGGCGGTGAGCGCCTCGGCGCCCCAGCCGTCGGGTCCCGCGACGACCAGCCGCAGGTCGCGGTCGTCGTCGGCGAGAAGGTCGAACGCCCGCACCAGGCTGGGCAGGTCCTTGCGGGGCTCGACCGTGCCGAGGGCCAGCACGTAGCGGTCGCCGCCGGCGAGGGCGTGCCCCCGGTCGGGCGACCCGGGGGCGACGGCCCGCACCCCGTGATGGATGGCGACGACGCGCTCGGGGTCGGCGCCGAAGTACGAGATGATCTCGTCCCGCACGAACGCCGAGCCGGTGTGCACCCACGCGCCGCGGGCGAGCGCCCTGCGGACCAGCGCCGGGTACGACAGCGTGAACTCGTTGGCCAGCTCCGGGTAGTGCATCGGTGTCAGGTCGTGGACCGAGACCAGTTGAGCGGCCCGGGTCGGGGGGCACACGTAGTTGGGCCCCCACACGACGTCGTGGCGGCCGATGGCGCGGTCGATCAGCGGGTGGTCGGTGCGGCGCCACAGCTCGTGCAGGGGACGGGCCGCCATGGGGCGGTCGACGACGGCCACGCCCTCGGGGGCCACGTCGTGCAGCCGTCCCCGCCCGCGCCAGGTCACGGCGTAGCCGGTGACGGCCAGGTCGTCGCGCCGGGCCAGCCGCTCGACCACCTCGTGGACCATCACGCCCACGCCGGTCAGCGGTGTGAGCTGCGACGTGAGGTCGACCGCGACCGTGATCACGCATCGCCTCCGGCGTCGTCGTCGGCGGCCGCCTCGGGGTTCGCGATCAGCACGGGGCAGGGGGCGTGGCGCACCACGTGGTCGGACACCGAGCCGAGCACTGCCCGTCGCAGGCCGCCCCGCCCCCGGCTGCCCATGACGAGCACGCTCGCCGCCAGGTCCTCGGCCAGCGAGCACAGCTCGTGGCCGGGGTCGCCTGCGAGGACCCGCCCGTCGACGCCGGTGACCCCGAGCGCGCGTGCGGTGCGGTCGATCGTGTCACGCGCCTCGGCCTGCCGAGCGTTCTCGAGCTCCTGGAGCTGCTCGGCCGACATCACCCCGCCACCGAAGCCCGAGACGCCGCTGACCAGCGACGGGTCGGCGGGCTCGATGACGGTGGCGAGCACGGTGGTGTCCCCGGGCCGCAGCAGCGCGAGTCCGGCCGTCAGCGCGTGGAGCGCCAGGTCGGATCCGTCGGTGCAGAGGACGATGGTCGAGGCCATCCGCGCAGTGTGGCAGCTCGCCGGGCCCGATGGGCGCAGGGGCGGACGGACCGGGTTCTCATCGGCGGCGACCGTGCCGGTACATTGCCCGGATGGCCAGTCCCACCGTCGTCCCTGCGGTCGCCCGACGTCGTTCGCTCCTCCGCCGCGTCGCGTCCCTCACCCTCTTCGCCGTCGTCGTGACGGCCGGTTGCGGTGACGACGACTCGGACGGGATCCCGTCATCGGGCGAGCGCGAGACCACGACCACCACCGAGGCGTCGACCACCACGACCGAGGCGTCGACCACCAGCGAGGGTGAGACGACCAGCACCGAGGCGCCGGCCGACGAGACGACGACCAGCACCGTCTCGGCACCCGCCGAGGGCTGATCGGCCCGGGAGACCGGCCGACGGCTGACCGGCCCGGGAGGCGACAGCCCGCGCGAATCCGGCCGGGCGCGCCGGCACCGGGCGAGCGGGACCCGGTCGCCCGAGGGCGTCAGCGGGCGGTGCTGCGCTCGACCTGGTCGACCACCTGGCGCACCGTCGCCTCGATCTGGCGGGTGAGCTGGCGCCGTTGCACCTGCAGGTGCTGGAAGCCGAGGATGCCGAGCCCGACCGCGGTGTAGACGGTGTTCTCGACGGCGGTGGTGACGTCGTCGACGGAGATGCCGGACATGCACCACGACCCTACCGGCCCCGGGGGTCCGCGGCCTCGGCGGGGGGCTCGGGTACCGTCCGCGAGTCGTGGACCTCGTAGCGCAGTCATCTTCACCGCAGCCCGTGGTTGCCGTGGTCGTGACCCACGACGCGCCCGGCAACCGGTTGGACGAGGTCCTGCGCGCCCTCGCGAGGCAGAACCACCCCAACCTCGACGTGCTCGTCGTGGCCACCGGCGCCACCGATCCCACCGAGCGCGTTCACGCCGCGATCCCCGCCGCCCGCGTGCACCGCATCGACGGCAACCCCGGGTTCGGCGCCGCCGCCAACGTCGTGCTCGACATCGTGTCCGGCGCCGAGTTCTACGTGTTCTGCCACGACGACGCCGCCCCCGACCCCGGTGCCGTCAGCGCGCTGGTGGCCGCCGCCGACCGGTGGGACGCAGACATCGTCGGCCCGAAGCTCGTCCAGTGGGACGATCCCCGCCGCCTCGCCCAGTTCGGGATCACGGTCGACGCCGCCGGGGTGCCGCTGCCCTACGTCGAGCGCGGCGAGCTCGACCAGGGGCAGCACGACGGCGTGCGCGACGTGTTCGCCGTGCCGGGCGCGTTCACGCTCGTGCGGGCGGCGCGCTTCGCCGAGGTGGGCGGCTTCGACGAGGCGATCGACTTCCTGGCCGACGATCTCAGCCTGTCGTGGCGGGCGCGGGTCGCCGGCGCCCGCGTCCTGGTCACCTCGGCCGCCCGGGTGCGGCACGCCGAGGCGTTCTCCGGTCGGGCGCACGCGGCCGAGACGAGCCGGCGCGCCGCCCGCCACCGGGTACGTGTCCTGCTCACCAGCTACCGGGCCGCGACCCTGCTGCGCGTGGTGCCGCTCGCGCTCGGGCTGGCCGTCGTCGAGGCGATCGGTGCGCTCGTCACCGGGCGCCCGGGCCGGGCGCGGGCCGCCCTCGGTGCATGGCCGTGGAGCGTCTGGCGTGTGCGCTCGCTGCTCGCAGCGCGCCGCCAGGTGGCGTCGTTCCGGCGCGTCCCCGACCGCGAGATCCGCCGGTACCAGGTGCGCGGCCTGGTCGGCCCCCGTCTGACCCTGCTGCGGGTAGGGGCCGACGGCCGCACCGCCGCGGGGCGCGACGGCTCGGGGTCCCGGCGGGTGGCCGCAGTGCCCGTCCGCGGCCACATGGACGTCGACCCGGCAGCCTGGTCGCCGGCAACGGTCGTCGTGGCCGTCGCGATCGCCGCCGTCGTCGCGTTCGGGAGCCGACACCTCCTCACCCGGTTCGTGCCGGTCGTCGGCGAGATGGTGCCGGTGGGCGGAGGCGCGGGTGACCTCGTGAGCGCCTGGGCGGGCGGGTGGCGACCGGTCGGCCTGGGTGCCGAGGGGGCGACACCGGCGCTGGCGGGTGCTGTCGGCGCGCTCGGCTACGTCCTCGCCGGTCAGGTCGACCTGGTGCGCACGCTGCTCGTCGTCGGCCTGGTGCCGATGGGCATCATCGGTGCGCACCGGCTCGTGGCGCCCACGGGCGCGAAGCGGGCCCAGGTGGCCGCCGCGGTGGCCTACGCCGCCGTGCCGCTGCCCTACGACGCGCTGGCCGCAGGCCGGTGGTCGGCCCTGGCGGCCTACGCCGGGGCGCCGTGGATGCTGGCGCGCCTCGCCCGGTCGTCGCAGGTGATGCCGTTCGGCCTCGCGGTCGACCCGCTCGACGACGAGATCCTGCCCGGCGGCGCCGGCGACGACCTGGTGGTGCGGCACAAGCTGTGGAAGCACGCCGTGGTCACCGGTGCGGTGACCGCGCTGGCGGGGCTGATCGTCCCGCAGGCACCGCTGCTGCTCGTGGTGATGGGCGCGGCGTTGGCCGCCGGCTCGGTGGTCGCCGGCGAGGTGCGTGGCGTCGGCCGCCTGGTGGTGACCACGGTGGGCGGTGCGGTGGTGGCGGTTGTGCTGCACCTGCCGACCGCGCTCGACGTCGTCTCGACGCCCGCCGCACGCGAGGCGTGGCTCGGACCGGCCCGCCCACCCGCCGGGCTCTCGGCCCTCGACGTGATCGCCCTCCGCACCGGCCCGACGGCCCAGGCGGGCGTCGCGTTCGCCGTCCTCGCTGCGGCGGCGCTGCCCCTGCTCGTCGGTCGGCGGTGGCGGCTGGCCTGGGCCGTGCGGGGGTGGGTGGTGGCACTGGCCTCGTGGGGGCTCGTGTGGGCCGTCCAGCAGGGCTGGATCACCGTGCGCCTGCCCGACGCCGGCGTGCTGCTCGCGCCGGCGGCTGCCGGCCTGGCCCTCGCCACCGGCCTCGGAGTGGCGGCCATCGACCGAGACGTGCGCGGGCGGTCCTGGCGCTTCGGGCTGCGGCGCATCGCCGTCGGGGTCGCTCTGCTGGCGCTGTGCGCCTCGACGGCCTCCGCGGCCGTCGCTGCGCTCGACGGCTGGTGGGGGATGCCCGGTGACGACTTCGCAGGCCTGCTCGGCGCCGTCGACGACGACGTGCGCGCCGTGCCGTCACGGGTGCTGTGGGTCGGCGAGCCCGAGCTCGTCCCGGGCGGCGACGGGTGGGTGCTCGACGAGCGGCTCGCCTACACGGCCGCCACCGTGCAGGCGGTGCCCGGCGTGGCCGACATGTGGCCGGCGACGTCCGGCGGCGCGTCCCCCCGCCTGGGCGAGGCGCTCGCCCTGGTCCTCGACCACGACACGACCCGGTTGGGGCAGCTGCTCGCCCCGATGGGAGTCCAGTACGTGGCCGTCCCTCGCCGGCTCGGACCCTCCGACGACACCCCGCGCGCCGACTCGCGGGGGCGCGAGGCCGATCGCCTGGTGGACGCGCTGGCAGAGCAGCTCGACCTCGAGCGGGTGCGCGTCGATCGGGGCGTGGAGCTCTACCGCAACACAGCGTTCGCCCCGCTGCTCGCCCAGGTGCCGGACGACGTCGACCTCGGCGGGACCCCTGCGGCCGCCGATCCCGTCGACCTAGCCGACGCCGAGCCGGTGCTGGTCGCCGGTGCCGGCACGCGCTCGGCGCGGGGGGACGTGCCGGCGGACGCCACCGTCGTCCACGCCTCGACCGCGTCGGCGCGGTGGCAGCTCGTCGTCGACGGACGCCCGGCACCACGGGGGTCGGCCTACGGATGGGCCGACCGGTTCGACGCGGGTGCCGGTGGGCCCGCCGAGCTGACCTACCGCACGCCCGCCGCGGTGCGCGCCCTCGCGGTGGCGCAGGCGGTGCTGTGGCTGGGTGCCCTGGCCGTGGCGCTGAGGATGCGGTTCGGCGCGGGCGAGCCCCCGGCGGGCCATGGCGATCGTTCCGACGACCCGGTGACCCGCCCGGTGACCGTCGCCGGTGGGCACCCGTCCGACGCTGGCGCGGACCCGCAACCCGCTCGGACCACTGGGCCGCCGGTGCCCACGGGGCCCTCGGCGCCCTCCGAGCCCGCGCCCGACGCGCCGGCGCCCGATCGCCTTCCCGTCGGCCCGGAGGCGGCGCCGTGACCGATGCGGGCAACGGCCGGGCACGCAGGCCGGAAGGTGGCGCCGTGAGCGATGCCGGGAACGGCCGGACACGCCCGCAGTCGCAGGGCCCGCCCGCGCACGGGCACGGCCGTCGACCCGGTGGGGGTGTCCGCGGCGCCCCCGATCGGCACAGCCTGGTGCGACGCCTGCCGGCGCTCGTCCTCATCGCCGGAGCGGTCGCTGCGGCCGTGGCGGTCGACGAGGCGCGAGGGGGCCCGCACGACGACGCCCGGCCCCCCACGGCCGGGATGCGGCCGGACACGATCATGCCCGCGTCCCCGCCCGCCCGGCTGGGGTCGTCCACCTGGTACTGCGCCGCGGGAACGGCCGAGGCGGACGGCATGGCCGACCACACCGTGGTGATGGCCAACCCCACCGACGAGGACCTGCGCGCCAAGGTGACCGTGTCCACGGGAGCTGTCACCGGCCGGGCTCCGGCCGGCGGCACGGCCAGCGACGAACGGGCAGGGGACCGTCCGGTCGTCGCCACGGTCCGGT
This sequence comes from Acidimicrobiales bacterium, assembly GCA_016936035.1. Lineage (GTDB taxonomy): Bacteria > Actinomycetota > Acidimicrobiia > Acidimicrobiales > VFJN01 > ZC4RG19. The sequence goes on along the minus strand of JAFGPU010000126.1, from coordinate 598 downwards.
TGCCCGCCGGCGAGCAGGTCGCCCTGCGTCTGGGCGACGTCGTCGAGGCGCCGTTGGCCGCGGCGCTCGTCGAGGTCGACGGTGGGGACGTTGCGGTCGAGCACCGCGTCACCGGCCCACACGGCACCGACGTGGCGCCCTGCGCCACCACCGCCGCCTCGACCTGGCACTTCGCCTGGGGCTCGACGACCCGCGACGCCCGCGAGGTCGTCGTGCTGTACAACCCGTTCCCCAGCAGCGCCACCGTCGACGCCGTGTTCACGACCGAGGACGGGTGGCGAGAGCCGGTCCGCCTCCAGGGTCTACCGGTGCCGGGCGGCAGCGTGGTGGGGGTCGAGGTCGGCGACGACGTCACCCGCAGCGCCCAGGTGTCGGCCACGTTCGAGGCGCGCAGCGGCCGCGTCGTGGTCGAGCGGCTGCAGCAGTACGACGGGTCGCTCGGGGTGCGGGGTCTGTCGCTCGCCCTGGGTGCGCCGGCGCCCCAGCACACGTGGGTGTTCGCGGACGGCGCGGCCTCGGCGCCGGCGCCGACCGCGCCGGATCCGGCTGCCGGCGCCGACCCGGCCGAGGCATCAGATGGCGACGCCGCCGGTGACGG
>JAFGPU010000553.1 GCA_016936035.1 Acidimicrobiales bacterium | reverse complement strand
CGCCCGCACCGCGTGGGCCGCCGTCGTTCCCGCCGTCCGGCAGGGATGGGCCGCGGTCGGCCGATGGGCCCGGACCGCCCGGACGGCGACCGCACACGGCGCCCGCGCTGCTGCGCTTGCCATCGCTGCCGGCGCCGTCGCGGTGGGCGGCGCCGTGGGGCGGACGGGGCGGCGGGCCTCCGCAGGCGTCGCCGGCGGCGGCCGCCGGGTGGCCCGGGCGTCGGCCAGCAGCGCACGTCTCGCCCGCACACGGGCCGCAGCCGATGCTCGGACCGTCGCCGGCACCGCCGGCGCGACGGGCCGGCGTTTCCGTCCCACCCCCGAACGGCTTCCGGACACGGTCGTCCCCTACGCGACCCCGGACTCCTCCGGCGACGCTCGTGGCGCGCCAGGATCGACGACGACGCTCGTCCGCTCGGGCGCCGCGGTGGGCTCCGCCACCTCGGACGCCGACGACACCACCCGGTTGCCGGTCGTGTCCGGCGCCGACGACACGCTCCAGGCACCGGCTCACGCCGACCTCGCGACGACACCCGTCGAGCCCGGGTCCGACACCACCGACGCCCCGAGAGCCACCGAGGGTGGGGCCGCAGTCGCCACCCCGGGGGCAACGCCCGCCGCCGAGCCCCGCGCCCGTCCCGCGTCGCCGTCGCGACGGCCCACCGCTGCGGCGGGTCGTCGGCCGGATGGCCGTCCCGGCCGGCGTCGCGACGGCATGGTCGTCCCGCTGCGCGTGTCGTGGCGCACGCGGCTGCGTGCCACCGCCGGTCTGGTGGTGCTGGTCGTGTTCGTGGGCACCACCACGGCGTTGATCATCGCTGCGGGCGCGTTCGCCGCCGCTCAGGCGCTGGGCGACCTCTGACCGGTCGCTCCGTCGAGACCGGCGTCCCGGCCACCGCCGTCGTCGGGAACCGTGCCGTAGACGGCCCGGAACCACAGGTCGGCAAGCGTGGCGACGAGTGCCTCGGGGTCGCGATCGTCCTCGGGCGACGGTTCGCCCAGCACCAGGTAGGTGAACGCCGACCACTCGGCCATGGCCGCGAGCGCGTGCGCCACCATGGTCGGGTCGAACGACCGCACCGAGCCCGCGCGCTGCTGGGCCTCGAAGATGCCCGACATGCGCAGCACCAGGTCGCGCCGCAGGTCGAGCCACAGCTGCTGGATGCGCGGCGACTGCATCATGCCCTCGAGCAGCGCCCGCCACAGCCCGCCGTGACGCTCGAACACCGTCAGGAAGTTGCGGATGCCGGCCTCCATCGCGGCGCGGGGGGCATCATCGTGGGGTACGAAGGCGCTGACCGCCACCTCGTCGAGGACCACCGACTCGATGACCCGGCAGAACACGTCTTCCTTGTTGCGGAAGTAGAGGTAGAACGTGCCGTGAGCCGTCTTGGCCCGATCGGTGATGGCCCCGACGGTGGTCGCCCGGTAGCCCCTGGTCTCGAACACCGCGCCGGCCGCGTCGAGCAGCAGGCGGCGGGTGGCTGCCGCCTGGTCCTGACGCCCGTTGGCCGGTTCGGACTGGTCGACCGTCAACCGTTCTCTCCCGTCGTGGTGGCGCGGTGACGCGCAAGCTAGCCGACGACGTCGCCCGACGGCGCGACGCTGCCCTGGCGGGCCACCGGGGCGACGTGGCGGCCGCCCGTGCGTTCCTCTCCGACCCGGCCCCGGCGGTGCGGGCCACGGCCCTCGCGGCGCTGGCCCGGGTGGGGTCGCTCACCGGTGACGACCTGGCCGCCGGCCTCGCCGACGACGCGGTGGCGGTGCGGGCACGCGCTGCGGAGCTGTGCGCCGGGTGGCCGGGCGACCGCCCCCCGCCTCTCGCCCCGGTGCTGAGCGCTCCCGACGCCGACCCCGAGGTGGTCGAGGTGGCGGCGTGGGCGTCGGGCGAGCGCCGACCCCCGGAGCCCGGCGTCGTCCCCGCCCTGGCCGCCGTCGCCACCACCCACGACGACCCGCTGTGCCGCGAGGCGGCGGTGGCGGCGCTGGGGGCCATCGGTGACCCCGCGGGGCTCGCGGCGATCCTGGCCGCCACGACCGATCGGCCGGCCGTGCGACGCCGGGCGGTGCTGGCGCTCGCGCCGTTCGCCGGGCCCGAGGTCGACGCGGCGCTCGACCGGGCGCTGAGCGACCGCGACTGGCAGGTCCGCCAGGCGGCCGAGGACATCGGGCGCTGAGCAGGGGGCGAGCCCGGGCGTCATCCCCGCGAGGCGAGCACGGCGGCGGCGACGGCGGTGACGGCCCCGGTGATCTCGGCGCGGGACCGACCCTCGCCCCGCCGGAGGTGCTCGTAGAGCTCGGCGGCCACGCCGGCCAGCACCAGGTGGGCGGCCACCTGCGGGTCGATGGGGCTGCCGGCCGCGCGCACCAGGGCGGCGACGTGCGTGCGCCAGAAGGCGTAGGCACCGGCGTGCAGGCGTGCCCCCGAGCGTTCGGCCATGGCCACCAGATCGAGGTCGGCGTCGAGCAGGTCGATGTACGCATCGAGGAAGGCGGAAAGGCGCTCCCCGGGCGCCGCTCCCGGTCCCAGCGGCGGCGGGCCGGTCAGGATCGCCTCCTGCAGCTCGACCTCGCGATGGTCGAGCAGCGCCTCGGCCAGGCCCGCCTTGTCGCCGAATCGGCGGTAGAGCGTGCCCTTGCCCACGCCGGCGGCCGCAGCGATGTCGTCCATGGTGACGGCGTCGACCCCTCGATCTCGGAACAGGGCCTGGGCCGCGGCGAGGACCCGGCGGCGGTTGCGGGCAGCGTCGGAGCGCTCCGAACGACCGGCGGGTGCGTCCCGCCCTGACGCCCGCTGCCGGCCGACGGAGACGGGCACACCCCATTGCGAAGCGGACTCTGGTCCGGTACCGTCCTCGGCCATAACCGGACTCTAGTCCGATTCACGGGGGTGATCGACCTGGACACCCCGAGACCAGAGGAGCAGACCGATGACCGACGACATCACCGTGGCCGTCGCCTACCACAGCGGCACCGGCCACACCGCCCGGCAGGCGACGGCGGTGGCCGAGGGTGCGCAGTCCTCACCGGGCGTCACCTCCCGGCTGTGGCCGGTCGACAACCTCGACGACGAGCTGTGGGACGGGCTCGCCGCCGCCGACGCCATCGTGTTCGGCACGCCCACCTACATGGGCTCGCCCTCCGCCGGCTTCAAGCGGTTCGCCGAGGCGACCGCCCCCGTCTACGCCCGGCTCGGGTGGAAGGACAAGGTGGCCGCCGGGTTCACCAACAGCCAGACCATCAACGGCGACAAGCTCAACACGCTCGTCGACCTGGCTGTCCTCGCCGCCCAGCACGGCATGCACTGGGTCAACCTCGGCCTGCACGCAGGTTGGGACAGCACCACCGGGTCGCCCGACGACCTCAACCGACTGGGCAGCTGGCTGGGCGCAATGGCGCAGTCGAACAGCGACGAGGGTCCCGAGCTCGCGCCCCGGCCGTCCGACCTCGCCACCGCCCGCGCCCTCGGCCATCGTGTCGCCGACGTGGCCGCACAGCTGCGTCGGGGCCGCAGCGCGCGCGACGTGGCGGCCGCCTGAGCCGGGAGCGCCGGCTCGATCCGGTCGAGACCGCGATCAGCTCGAGCGGTGCGTGCCGTCGTGCACTGCACCGCAGCCGCGGCAGGTGGCGGTCCAGCCCGTGGGCCGCACCTGCACGGCGAGCCAGCGACCGCAGACCGGGCAGTGGCGCCAGGGATCGGACGCGTCGGCGCACCCCCCACACCGCGAGCCTGGCCGGCCGCACCCCGGGCAGAACGCGCCGGCGCCGGGCCGTTCGTCGCTGCCCGACCCGGGTGCGGCCACGGGTCGACGCCTCAGATGACCTTGGACAACGAGCCGATCGGCATCTTCAGCCCCTCGAGCATGACCACGTCCTGCTGCGGCGAGCGCCCGAGCGTCGTCAGGTAGTTGCCCGTGATGAGGGCGTTGATGCCCGACCGCATGCCCATCTCCTGCAGGTCGCCGAGGGTGACCTCGCGGCCCCCGGCGTAGCGCAGGATCACGTCGGGCAGTGCCAGCCGGAACAGGGCGATCCAGCGGATCGCCTCGAGGGCCGCCACGTGCGGGCGGTCGGCCAGCGGGGTGCCGGGCCGGGGGTCGAGGAAGTTCACGGGCACCTCGGCCGGGCCGACCTCGCGCAGCTGGCCGAGCAGCTCGATGCGCTGGGCGTCGGTCTCGCCCATGCCGAGCAGCACGCCGCAGCACAGCTCCATGCCGTGCTCGCGCACGAGCTGGCAGGTGGCGAAGCGCTCCTGCCACGTGTGGGTGGTGACGACCTCGCCGAAGTGGGAGCGGGCCGTCTCGAGGTTGTGGTTGTACCGGTGGGTGCCCACGGCCTCGAGCCGGCGGGCCTGTGCCTCGTCGAGGATGCCGGCGCTGACGGCCACGTCGAGTCCGGTCTCGCGGCGGACCAACGGCACGACCTCCTCGAGGTGGGCCATCAGCCGCTCGTCCGGCCCCCGCACCGCGTAGACGAGGCAGAACTCGGTCGCCCCCAGCTCGGCGGTCTCACGGGCGGCGGCCAGCACCTCGTCGTGGCTGAGCAGGGGCACCGCCTTGACGGTCGTGTCGAACCGGGACGACTGCGAGCAGAAGTGGCAGTCCTCGGGGCAGCCGCCGGTCTTGGCCGACAGGATGCCCTCGACCTCGACGGTGTCGCCGCACCACGCCACCCGCACAGCGTGGGCGGCGTCGGCCAGGGCGGGAACGTCGTCGTCGGGGAGCGCTGCCAGCGCAGCGAGCTCGTCGAGGGTGAGCTGGCGCCGCTCGTCGACGAGCGCCTGCCGGGCGGCGTCGATCGGTGCGGTGCCCGACATCTCCGGAACGGGGGTCGACACGGCCCGCGACGCTAGTGCGCGGCCGTCGCCGGACGCCCGTCCACCCCCGCCCGAGCGGCGCGTCCTACCGGCCGGCGTGGAACGCGACCCGCAGCGCCGCCGGGTCCTCGATGCAGCGGCCGGCGCCGAGCACGACCGACTCGAGGGCGTTGTCGACGAGGTGGACCTCGATCTCGGTGGCGTGGGCGATGCGCTGGTCGAGGCCCGCCAACATGCCGCCACCGCCCACCAGGTACATGCCCTGGCTGATCAGGTCGTGCGCCAGCTCCGGCGGGGCCTTGCCCAGGCAGGCGACGACCGAGTCGACGATCTCGACGATGACGTCGTCGATGGCCTCGCGGATCTCTCCGGGCGTGAGGATGACGGTCTTGGGCAGGCCCGACGCGAGGTCGCGTCCCCGCACCTCGGCCTTGAGCTCGTCGTGCACCGGCCAGGCGGTGCCGATGGCCACCTTGATCTCTTCCGCGGTGCGCTCGCCGACGGCGATGCCGTACTCGCGGCGCACGTACGACTGGATGGCGGCGTCGATGTCGAAGCTGCCGACCCGCACGGCGTCGAGGCCAACGACGCCGCCCAGCGAGATGAGCGCGGTCTCGGTCGTGCCCCCGCCCACGTCGATGACCAGGTTGGCGATCGGCTCGTGGATGGGCAGGCCCGAGCCGATGGCGGCCGCCATGGGCTGGTCGATGAGGAACGCGTCGGTGGCGCCGGCCCGGCGGGCGGCCTCGGCCACGGCGCGCCGCTCGACCTCGGTGATGGCGGACGGCACGCACACCACCACGCGGGGCCGGTTGAAGCGCCCCACCCGCACCCGGTGCAACAGCAGCCGGATCATGCGCTGGGTCACGTCGAAGTCGGTGATGGCCCCCTGGCGCAGCGGCCGCTCGGCGACGATGTCGCTGGGGGTGCGCCCGATCATCTGCCAGGCGTCGTGCCCCATGGCCAGCACCTCGCGCGTGCGGGTGTTGAGGGCGATGACCGTGGGCTCGTTGAGCACGATGCCCCGGCCCCGCTCGTAGACGAGCGTGTTCGCGGTGCCCAGGTCGATGGCGAGGTCGCGGGACACGGCGGTTCAGCGCTTCCACCAGCGGCGGACGGGGGGCTGTTCCTCGCGGGGGGCGAGCGCCTGCATCTCGCGCCGGAAGGTGTCGATGCCGGAGTCGAGGGACGACGGGGTGCGGCTGCGCAGGTACAGCACGATCGAGCCGCCGACCGCGATGACGACGGCGATCATGAGGAACGCGACGGCGCTCATGGGCTCACCCTGCTCCTACGTCGACGATGTGTTGTGCTTCGAGGCCCCAGCTCTCGCCGTCGGCCCAGGTCTCGCGCTTCCAGATGGGCACCGACCGCTTGAGGGTGTCGATGCAGAACCGGGCGGCCTCGAACGCCTCGGCCCGGTGGGGCGCCGAGACGACGACCACCACGGCGCTGTCACCCACCTGCAGCACCCCCGTGCGGTGCAGCAGGGCGACGCGGCCGACCTCGGGCCACCGGGCGCGCGCACCGTCGGCCACGTCGCGCAGCCGCGGCACGACCTGGGTCTCGTAGGCCTCGTACTCGAGCTGCTCGACGCCGGGGCGCCCCTCGGCGTGGTCTCGGGCCGTGCCCGAGAACAGGACCACCCCACCACAGTCGGGCCGGCCGGCCCACGACACCGCCTCGGTCACGGGGAGTGGCGCGGACGACAATCCCAGCCAGGTGTCTCCCTCGGGGGCCACGAGCGGCTCGGACGCGTCCATGGCCGCTCATGGTACGCAGGCCGGGACGGCACAGGGCGCCTCGGGACGGATTTCGTGACGGGATCGGCACCTTCACGCATCGTGGCCGCCCGGGCGCGGTGATCGACCGCTCCGGGCGCGGACGTCTCCGTCGGCGCCTCTCCCCGCGCGTGGGCGCTGCCCCATCGCGTCGATGCGCCGTTAATGTCCGGACCGTGCCCTTCGACGACGACGCCGAAGCGGACCTCCCGAGACACCGTCCGCCGCCGCATCCGGACGATCGGCTCTGGCGCCATCCCTCCGAGATGCGCTCCCACCCGATCGCCCCGATCGGCGCGCCTCCCGGGCACCTGCCGGGCGCGCTCTCGTCGGTCACGCACGGTGGCGTTCCGACCCAGCGTCGGCCGTGGGCCGCGTTCGTGGCCGCAGGCGCCGTGGGCGCCGTGCTGGCCGGTGGCGGAGTCGTCGCGCTGGGCGTGGGCGAGCGCGTCGTCGAGCGGCCGGTCACCGAGCGGGTGGCCCTCACCCCCACGGCCTCGGTGGCCGGCGCCCCCGGGGCCCCCGCCGCCGACGCCGTCCGCCCGCCCGGCGAGCCCGCCGTGGTCGGCATCGTGGCCGGCGACAGCGGGGACGACACGCGCGACATCGCGGGATCGGGGGTGGTGGTGCGCGACGACGGCATCGTGGTCACCAGCGCCGCGCTGGTCACCGGTGCGGCGGCCGCCGTGCGCCTGCCCGATGGCGGCGTGACGGCCGCCGAGCTCGTCGGCGCCGACACGACGACCGGCCTCGCCGTGCTCGACATGGACGGCGAGGGCCACGAGCCCAGCGTCCTCGCCCCCGCCGCCGACCTGACGGCGGGCGCGGCCACGTCGGCGCTCGGCGCCGTGCCGGCAGGTGGCGTCACCACCACCGCGGGCATCGTCGGCCCCGCTCGCCGCTACATCGGTCCCGGCGGCAACGCCCTCGACGGCATCGAGATCACGGGGGGCGCCGACCCGCTCGCGCTCGGCGGACCGGTGGTCAACGAGCGGGGCGCCGTCGTCGGCATCGTCACCGCCGTCGACGACGATGCGGCCTGGTACGTCGCGCCGGTCGAGGTGGCCCGCCACGTCACCGACGGGCTCCTCACCGACGGCGCTGTCGACCACGGCTGGCTGGGCATCGAGGGCACCGAAGGCTCCGGTACCGACCCGAGCGGCCCCGACGGGTCCGGCACCGACCTCACCGGCGCTCAGGGTCCCGGCACGGCCGTCACCACGGCAGCCACCACCGCCGACGCCCCCACCGAGGGCACACCCGGCGGTGTCCGTGTCGCGTCGGTGGTGCCGGACAGCCCCGCCGACCTGGGCGGGCTGCAGCACGGCGATCTGATCGTGGCCCTCGACGGGCGACCGGTCGCCGCACTGCCCGACCTCACCGTCGCGCTGCGCTCGCGGGCACCGGACGAGCGGGTCGACGTCACGGTCGTCCGCGGCGACGGGTCCCGCGTCACGCTGGTGATCACCCTCGCGCGGGCACCGTCCGGCGGCTGATCGGCTAACGCCGCAGCCAGCGGCGCACGCCGAGCACCGCGCCGACGATCACGCCGACCGCGCCGACACCGGCCGCGGTGAGCGCCACCTCCTGCCGGCGGCGCGGGCTCATCGTCGCCCACGCCCCCACGTCGTGCGCCTCGACACACGCCTCCTCGTTGGAGACCCGCGGCGTCCACCCCTGGGCACGGAGCCGGTCGCCGGCGACGACCCACGGATGCAGCGTGTAGGGCACCAGCTCGGGCGGGGTGGCGCCGAGCCCCCACCGGAAGCCCCAGCGCACCAGGCGGTTGGCCGCCCGCTCGGGCAACGGCACCCGGGGCGGCGCGCCGATCAGCGACCGCACCTGGTCGCCCGGGATCGACCCCTCCGGCGCCACGTTGAACGCACCGTCGAGCCGGCGCGTGCGGGCCAGCTCGCAGGCGGCAGCCAGGTCGTCGAGGTCCAGGAACTGCACCGGGGGCTCGTCGGCGTGCTCGGGCACGGCCGGCGCCGGGCGCAGGCGGCGCACGAGCCAGTCGCGGTGGTCAGGCGCCGCGACCCGCGCCGGACGCAGCACCGCGGCGGTCGTGCCCGGGTGCGCCTCGCGCCACTCGGCGGTCAACCGTTCGATCTCGGCTCTCTCGGCCGCGAACGCGAAGCCGGGGTTGGGACGCAGCGCCGCGTCCTCGGTGAGAGGCACGGCGTTGTTGGCCCAGGCGCCGTAGACCGTGGCGCTCGACACCACGACCAGGTGCTCCACCCCCGTGTCGCCGGCGGCGTCGAGCAGGCGGCGCGCAACGGTGACGTCGCGGGTGCCGGCGGTGGGGGTCTCGGGCACGGACTGCGCCACGTGGACGAGCGTCGCCGCATGTTCGAGGTGCGGCTTGACGTCGTCGTTCTCGAGGTCGAGCCGGTGCACCGCGACGGCGTCGGGGAGGTCGACGCCGGGGCCGTCCGCCAGGCCGACCACCTCGACACCGGGGCCGGCGGCCGCCAGGCGCGCCACCCGGCTGCCCAGAGGGGTGTCGACACCGGCGATCACGACCTTGGCCATGGCTCTACCTTGCCAGAGGCGACCTGCCCAAACACCAAACCGCCCGCGCACCGGTCGGACACGGTGCCGCGGTGGTCGCAGAGGCGACCGGCGCTAGCGTGAAATCCGTGAGTGACCCCGGCTCGCCCAACCCATTCGAGGGGTTCCCCCTCTTCGGCGACCTGGCCAAGCTGTTCGGCCAGGCGGGGGCAGGCGTCCCGTGGGACGCGGCCCGCAACCTGGCCGTCGCCGTCGCCACCGACGGCGCGGCCGAGGCCAACGTCGACCCGCTCGAGCGCATCAAGCTCGAGCAGCTCGCCCGCGTGGCCGAGCTCCACGTCGCCAACGTGACCGGCCTCTCCACCACCGTCACCGGTCGCGAGCTGACCGTGCTCCCCGTCAACCGGGGCGTGTGGGCGCAGCGGACCCTCGACGACTACCGCCCGCTGCTCGAGAAGCTGGCGGCCTCGCTCGGCTCCACCGAGGCGCTCGCCGAGGCCGACGACACCGGCCCGGGCGCCGAGCTCGGCGACGACCAGTTCGCCGCCATGCTCGGCCCGATGATCCAGGCGATGCAGCCCATGATGGTGGCGATGACCGCGGGCTCGATGGTCGGCCACATGGCCCGGCGCTCGTTCGGCCAGTACGACCTGCCGATCCCCCGCACCCCGTCGGACGAGCTGCTCATCCTGGTGCCCAACCTCGACGCGTTCGGCACCGAGTGGAGCCTGCCCGCCGACGACCTGCGCCTGTGGATCTGCGTGCACGAGATCGCCCACCACGCCGTTCTGGGGGTGCCGCACGTGCGGGCCCGCCTCGACGCCCTGCTGGGCGAGTACACCACCAAGTTCCGCAACGACCCCCGGGCGCTCGAGGAGCACCTGGGCGATCTCGACATCAGCGGTGGCCCCGAGTCGCTGGCCGGTCTCCAGCAGGCCCTCGGCGAGCCCGGCGCGCTGCTGGGCGCCATCCAGTCCGACGAGCAGCGGGCCCTGCTCCCCCGTCTCGAAGCCCTGGTGGCGGTCGTGGTGGGTGTGGTCGACCACGCGATGGACGAGGTCGGCGCCAAGCTCATCAGCAGCTACGGCATGCTCACCGAGGCGCTGCGCCGGCGCCGCGTCGAGGCCGGCGAGGCCGACCGGTTCGTCGAACGGCTGCTCGGCCTCGAGCTCACCCAGGCCGTCTACGACCGGGGGGCCGCGTTCGTCGAGGGCGTCATCGAGCGGGCCGGCCCCGACGGCCTGGCCCGGCTGTGGGAGAGCGAGGCCATGCTGCCCAGCCCGCCCGAGGTCGACGCCCCGGGCCTGTGGCTGGCCCGCATCGACCTGCCCGACGACGCCTGAACCCTCGCCCCGGCGAGGTGCGCGTCACTGGAGGTTGGTCGGGTCGATGACGACCCGGCGGTCGGTCCGGCGGTCGGCCGGGCCCCGGTCGCCGGCGGCATCGGAGTCGCCGGCGCCGCCGATGGCGTCGTCGCTGTCCTCGTCGGGGAACAGGGCCGGAGGCGGCGGTCGACGCCCGTCCCCACCGCCGCCGGCATCGACGGGGTCGCCGGTGACCGCGTCGTCGGTGGCGGCGGGGGGCGCGTCGTCACCCGCGTCGAACGATGCCAGCGCCGGGGACGGCGACGCCTCCGCCGCGGGATCGACCGCGAACCCCTGGCGCCGGCGGCGGATGCGGCTGGTGATGACCTGGGTGGGGTTGCGCCGCACCGGCATCTTGCCCCGCTCGAGGCCGCGCAGCCCCGCCAGGTAGGACACGAGTGCGAACACGGCGCAGCCGGCGATGACCAGGAAGCCGATCTCCAGCGGGATCGGGACGATGACCGGGATGAACGCCCCGACCACCCAGGTCAGCTGGAAGCGGGTCTCGAACCGGGCGAACGACCGGCCCCGGTTGGCGTCGGGCGCATCGCGCTGGACCACCGAGTCGAAGGCCAGCTTGGCGGAGCTGGCCGAGATGCCCACCACCATGGCCAGGGCGGCCGCGGCCACGATGCCCCCCGCCAACGCCCCCAAGACGCCGGCCACGCCGGTGAGGCCGAGCACGATCTGCACGATGCGTTCCTCGGCGGTGTCGTTGCGCCGGAGCGCGGGCGCCACGACCGCGCCGAGCAGCGAACCGATGCTGCTGGCGGCGACGACGACAGCGAACTGGTAGAGCGGCGCGCCGCTGGTGCGCAACGAGAAGGCGACCAGGAAGAAGAGGAAGCCGACGATGCCCCGCATCAGCCCCATGGCCGACGCCGCCAGGACGATGCCGCCGCCGCGCAGCTCCTCGCGCTCGGTCTCGGACGTGTCGTCGACGACCACCTGCGTGGCCGGGATGCGCAGCGCCATCACCGCGGCGACCGCGAACACCCCGACCGCGAGAACGAGGACGCCCTCGCTGCCCGCGATGAGGAACGCCACGCCGCCGGGGATCGCTGCCAGGAAGCCGACGACACCCGACAGGAACGACAGGCGCGAGTTCGCCTCGACCAGCTCGGCGTCCGAGCGCACCACCGTGGGCACGATGGCCGACTTGGCCACGT
>JAFGPU010000125.1 GCA_016936035.1 Acidimicrobiales bacterium | reverse complement strand
GGTCCTTCCGGCATCGACGCCTCGCTGAGCGCAGCCGCCATGTCCTGCGGGCTGCGGTCGTCGCCGCCGAGCTGCTGGGCGAGCTCCTCCAATCGCGCCGCCTCGTCGGCGACGAAGGTGCGCAGCGCCTCGGCCACCAGGTCGTCGATGGAGGAGAAGAAGTACGACGCGGTGGCCAGCGGCACGCCCGCCCGTTCGGTCACGGCCTTGTGGGTGGTTCCGGCGGTGCCCCGCTCGGCGGCCACCTCGACGGCGGCGCGCAGCAGCGCGTCACGTCGGGCCTGGGCGGCGGGGCGGTGCCGTCGGGTCTCGGCCATCGCGTGGACCGTACCGGGACTCTGGAAGAGTTTCCAGAGTGGTGCTACCGTGCGCCCGCCGGGCGCCTCCGGCACCTGCAGCGATGGGGGTCGACGCCGATGACCAAGTTTCCGTACGAGGACCGGTTCCCGGTCAACCGGACCCTGCCCGACCACGGTCGCCCGCGGGCCGAGGTGCTGGCCGAGCTGCACGCCATGGCCAAGGAGGAGGACGCCACCTGGGAGACCGGCAGGTGCTCCGGCACCATGTACTGCGGCGACCACGAGCACTACGACTTCATGAACGAGGCGTTCGGGCTGTTCGCCCACGTCAACGTCCTGCAGCGCGACATGTGCCCCAGCGCCACCAAGTTCGAGGCCGAGATCCTCGCCATGGCCCTCGACCTGTTCCACGCAGACGCGGTGGCCGGTGGCGAGCCCGCCGGCCTGGTCACCACCGGTGGCACGGGCAGCATCCTCCACGCCGTCCTCGCCTACCGCGAGCAGGCGGCGGCGCGAGGGGTCACGCGCCCCAACTTCGTCAAGCCCGAGACCGGCCACCCGGCCTTCGACAAGGCGTGCCACCTGTTCGGCATCGAGCTGCGCACCGCGCCCACCGACCCCGACACCACCCTCGTCGACGTGGCGGCGATGGCCGACCTCGTCGACGACGACACCATCGCCATCCTGGGCTCGGCCGGCAACTACCCCTACGGCACCATCGATCCCATCGAGCAGCTGGGCGAGCTGGCCCAGAGCCGGGGCGTGGGCCTGCACGTCGACGCCTGCCTCGGTGGGTTCATCCTCCCCTTCGGTCAGGAGCTCGGCGTCGCGGACATCCCGCTGTTCGACTTCCGGGTGCCCGGGGTCACCACCATCTCGGCCGACACCCACAAGTACGGGTACGCGTTCAAGGGCAGCTCGACCCTGCTGTTCCGGGACAAGGAGCTGCGCAACGGCCAGTACTTCTTCATGTCGGGCTGGACCGGCGGCAAGTACATGTCGCCGGGCATCGAGGGCTCGCGCTCCGGCGGGCTGATCGCCGCCACGTGGGCGGCCATGGTGCAGCTGGGCCGCGACGGCTACCGCCGGTACGCCGAGGCGATCTTCTCGACCGCCGCCCAGATGATGGACGCCGTGCGCTCGCACCCCGAGCTGCGCATCATGGGCCGGCCGACGTTCTGCTTCTCGTTCACCTCGGACGAGTTCGACATCTACCACGTCAACGACTTCATGCGTGAGCGGGGGTGGCGGTTCAACGGCCAGCAGTACCCCAACGCCATCCACATGGCCGTCACCCGCCCGCAGACCCAGCCGGGCGTGGCCGATGCGTTCGCCGCCGACCTCGCCGAGGCCGTCGCGTACGCCCGCGAGCACCGCGACGAGGCCCCGTTCACGGCCGCCATCTACGGCGGCGTGGCCGGCGGGCTCACCGACGAGGCCGACGACCTCATCCGCTCGGTGATGGCCGACCTGCTCGACAAGCAGGCGGCGATCCCGTCGTGACGATGCCGGAGGGCGGGGCGCCGGCCCCGGCGGACGCGGCGCGGGCACGCGATCGACTCGTGCTCGCCGTCGACCTGGGGACGGGTGGACCCAAGGTCGGGTTCGTGACGATGACCGGCCGGGTCGTGTGGCGCGACCACATCTCCCTCGCCACCCGCTGGCTCGACGGCGGGGGAGCGGTGCAGGACGCCGGCGAGTGGTGGACCGTCGTCACCGACGCCGCCCGCAAGGCCATCGCCAACGGCGACGTGGTCGCGACCGATGTCGCCGCAGTGTGCATCACCGGGCAGTGGGCCAGCACCGTGCCCGTCGACGCGGACGGCGTGCCGGTGGGCGACTGCATCATGTGGCAGGACCACCGGGGCATCAGGTTGGTGCGCCAGCGCATCGGTGGGCCCGTCGCCGGCTTCGCCCCCGGGGCGCTCGCGGCGTGGGTGCGCAAGACGGCCGGCATCCCCGGCGGCAACGACCCGATCGGCCACATGCTCAACCTGGCGACCAACCACCCCGAGGTGGCCGCCGCCGCCCGCTGGTATCTCGAGCCCGTCGACTACCTGGCCATGCGGTTCACGGGCGTGGCCGCCGCCACGCACGCGTCGATGACCGCGGCGTGGCTCACCGACAACCGCCGCCTTGACCACCTCGCCTACGACGACGACCTCGTGCGGCGCGCCGGCATCGACGGCACCAAGCTGCCGCCGCTGGTCGCCACCGGCTCGGTCATCGGCCCGGTGCGCGACGAGGTCGCCGACGACCTCGGCCTGCCGCGGGGCGTGCAGGTGGTGGCCGGCGTGCCGGACCTGCACGCCGCCGCCATCGGCTCGGGAGCGCTCGGCGACGGCGAGGCGCACATGGCGCTCAGCACCACGTCGTGGATCAGCCTGCCGGTCCCGCGCAAGAAGACCGACGTGCTGCACGGCATGGCCACCATCCCCGGCATCGACGGCGGCTACCTCCTGGCCAACAACCACGACACCTCGGGGCTGTGCCTGCAGTGGCTGCGCGACAACCTGCTCGCCCCCGACGACGGCCTGCTCGGGACCGGTGCCGGCGCCTGCACCTTCGACGACCTGACCCGCCTGGCGGCCGGGTCGCCGCCCGGTGCCCGCCGGGTCGTCTTCACGCCGTGGCTCGAGGGCGAGCGCACGCCGGTCAGCGACAGCCACCTGCGCGGCGGCTTCCACAACCTGTCCCTCGCCACCACGCGGGCCGACCTCGTGCGGGCCGTGCTGGAAGGCGTCGCCTACAACAACCACTGGCTGCACGGCTATGTCGAGAAGTTCGCCGGGCGCCGGCTCGACCCGATCCGCGTGGTCGGCGGCGGCGCCCAGTCCGACCTGTGGTGCCAGATCCACGCGGACGTCATGGACCGCACGATCGAGCAGCTGGCCGACCCGCTGCACGCCCAGCTCCGGGGCGCCGCCATCCTGGCCGGCATGTCGCTGGGGCACGTCGACCGCACCGAGGTCCGGGACCTGGTGCAGGTGGCCCGGTCGTTCACCCCCGATCCTGCCAACCGGGCCGTCTACGACCGGCTGTCCGGCGAGCTGCCCAGGCTCTACAAGGCGCAACGCACGATGTTCCGCCGCCTCAACCGGAGGTCGTCATGACCGGACCCGCCGCCCCCGAGGGCATGCTCACGCTCGACGCCATGCGCCAGGCGGCCGCCGCCGACGAGATCGACACCGTCATCGTCGGGTTCACCGACCACTACGGCCGGCTGGTCGGCAAGCGCTACGACGCCGGGATGTTCGTCGACGAGGTCGCCACCCACGGCACCCACGGCTGCGACTACCTCCTCACCACCGACATGGAGATGGAGCCGGTCCCCGGCTACGAGCTCGCCAACTGGGAGCTCGGCTACGGCGACGTGCACCTGGTGCCGGACCTGCCCACGTTGCGCCGGGCCGACTGGCTCGACCGCACGGCGCTGGTGCTCTGCGACGTGGCCGACAGCGGCGACCACACGCCGGTGCAGGCCGCGCCCCGCACGATCCTGCGCCGGCAGGTCGACGCCGCGGCGGCGCTGGGCCTGACGAGCATGGCGGCCACCGAGCTCGAGTACTACCTCTACCGGACCTCGTACCGCGACGCAGCGGCCTCCGGGTACGGGCAGCTCGAGGCCGCCGGCTGGTACCTCGAGGACTACCACCTGCTCCAGGGCGCCCGCACCGAGGACTTCACAGCCGCGGTGCGCCGCCACCTGCGTCGCTCGGGCGTGCCCGTCGAGAGCAGCAAGGGCGAGTGGGGTGTGGGCCAGCACGAGCTCAACGTCCGCTACGCCGACGTGCTGGCCATGGCCGACCGGCACGTGGTCTACAAGCAGTGCCTGAAGGAGTGCGCCGACCGGCTCGGCGCCAGCGTCACCTTCATGGCCAAGGTGGCCACGGAGCAGGCCGGGTCGAGCTGCCACGTGCACATGAGCCTGTGGCGCGACGGCGTCAACGCCTTCGCGGGCGACACGGACCTCGGACCGGTGACGTGCTCGGAGGAGTTCCGCTGGTTCCTCGGTGGCGTGCTGGCGCACGTGCCCGACGTGATGGTGTTCCTCGCCCCGACGGTCAACTCGTACAAGCGCTACGTCGACGGCTCGTGGGCGCCCACCCGCATCGCCTGGAGCTACGACAACCGCACGGCCGGCGTGCGGGTGGTGGGCCGCGGGCCGAGCCTGCGCGTCGAGTGCCGCATCCCGGGCGCCGACTGCAACCCCTACCTGGCGCTCGCCGCGCTGCTGGCATCCGGTCTCGACGGCATCGCCAACCGCACCGAGCCGCCCGACTGCTTCGAGGGCGACGTCTACGCGGCGCGCCACCTGCCGCACGTGCCCCGCTCGCTGGCCGAGGCGACCGAGCTGTTCGCGGCCAGCCCGTTCGCCAAGTCGGCCTTCGGGCAGCCGGTCGTCGACCACTACACCCACTTCTTCCGCACCGAGTGGGAGGCGTACTCGAGCGCCGTCTCCGACTGGGAGCGCCGCCGCTACTTCGAGAGGATCTGACCGATGGCGAGGCTCGAGGGCAAGGTCGCCCTGATCACCGGTGGCGGCAGCGGCATCGGCCGCGAGGCGTCGCTGCTGTTCGCACGCGAGGGGGCGTCGGTGGCGGTCGTCGACCGCGACGAGGCGGCCGCGGCGGAGACGGTGGCGCTCGTGGCGGCCGCCGCCGGGTCGAAACAGGCCCCGGCCGTCGCCGTGACCGCGGACGTGGCCCGAGCCGCCGACTGCGAGGCGATGGTCGCCGCGGCAGAGCAGGCCTTCGACCGGCTCGACGTGCTCTTCAACAACGCCGGGGTGATGCTCGGCGCAGACGACGACGCGCAGACCACCGACGAGGCCACGTGGGACACCACGATGGACGTCAACGCCAAGGGCGTCTTCCTCGGGTGCAAGTACGGCATCCCGGCGCTGCGCCGGGCCGGGGGAGGGGCGGTCGTCAACACCGCGTCGTTCGTGGCCAAGGTGGGCGCGGCCACCCCGCAGGTGGCCTACACGGCCAGCAAGGGCGCGGTCTTGGCCCTCACCCGCGAGCTGGCGGTCATCCACGCGCGCGAGGGCATCCGGGTCAACGCCCTGTGCCCGGGCCCGCTGCGCACCGAGCTGCTCATGAAGGTCCTCGACACCGAGGCCAAGCGCTCGCGGCGGCTCGTGCACATCCCCATGGGCCGCTTCGGCGAGGCGGCGGAGATCGCCAAGGCCGCGCTGTTCCTCGCCTCCGACGACGCCTCGTTCATGACCGGTGCCGAGATGGTGGTCGACGGAGGCCTGACCGCCGCCTACGTCACCCCGGAGTGATGCGGTGGACGACGCCATGCAGCTGAAGGTCCAGCAGACGGTCAGCCCGGGGGACGGTTCGGTCGTCGCCGAGCGGGTGCTGGCGGGCCCGTCCGAGATCGACGCCGCGCTCGACCGGGCGGTGCGGGCCCAGCGGTCGTGGCGGCAGGTGCCTGTCGCCGAGCGCGTGGCCGTCGTCGAGCGGCTGGTGCCGTGGATGGTCGAGCGCGCCGGCGCGATCGGGCACGACCTCACCCGGCAGATGGGTCGCCCGATCGCCCACTCACCCGCCGAGATCACCGGCGGGTTCGCGGAGCGGGCGACGTGGCTCGCGGGTGCGGCGGCCGGGGCGCTCGCCGACACCGAGATCGAGCCCGCCGACGGGCTCCGGCGCTTCATCCGCCACGAGCCGGTCGGCGTGGTGCTGGTGGTGGCCCCCTGGAACTATCCCTACCTGTGCTCGGTCAACGCCGTCGTTCCCGCCCTGCTCGCCGGCGATGCCGTCGTCCTCAAGGTGTCGTCGCAGACGCCGCTGGTCGCCGAGCAGTGGGCCGAGGGCCTGGCGGCGGTCGGGCTGCCCGAGGGCGTGTTCCAGTACGTGCACACCGACCACGACGGCGTCGCCGGGATGGTGGCCGACCGCCGGGTCGGGTACGTCGCCTTCACCGGATCGGTGGCCGGCGGGCACGCGGTGCAGCGCGCGGCAGCCGACCGCTTCGTCGGCACCGGACTCGAGCTGGGCGGCAAGGACCCGGCCTACGTCCGGGCCGATGCCCCGGTCGAGGCCACGGCGGCCGCACTGGCCGACGGGGTGTACTTCAACGCCGGCCAGTCGTGCTGCGGGGTCGAGCGCATCTACGTGCAGCGCCGGCGGTTCGACGAGTTCGTCGAGGCGTTCGTCCAGCAGGCACGCCGCTACGTGCTGGACGATCCGCTCGAACCGGCGACGACGCTCGGCCCCCTCGTCCGGACGGCGGCGGCCACCCTCGTGCGCGACCAGATCGACGAGGCCGTCGGCCGGGGCGCCCGGGCGCTCGTCGACCCGGCCGCCTTCCCGCGTGACGAGGCGGGCACCCCCTACCTCGCCCCCCAGGTGCTGATCGACGTCGATCACACGATGCGGGTCATGACCGAGGAGAGCTTCGGTCCGGTGGTGGGCATCATGCCCGTCGACGGCGACGACGAGGCGATCGGGCTGATGAACGACAGCAGCTACGGCCTGACGGCGTCGGTCTGGACCACCGACGTCGACGCCGCGGTGGCCGTCGGCGACCGGGTCGAGACGGGCACCTGGTACCTCAACCGCTGCGATCACCTCGACCCGGCGCTGGCGTGGACGGGGGTGAAGGACTCGGGGCGCGGCGTGTCGCTGTCGACGCTCGGGTTCCTGGCCGTCACCCGACCCAAGTCGTTCCACCTGAGGACGGCAGGGTGACGCGCATCGGCCTCCTCGAGTGCGACCGGGTCGACGATCGCCACCGTGCCATCGCCGGCGACGCCGTCGACATGTTCCGCACCCTGCTCGCACCGCACGTGCCCGAGCTCGAGCTCGTTCCTGTCGACGTGATCGGCGGCGAACCACCGCCCGAGCCCGACGCCTGTGACGCGTGGGTGTGCCCGGGCTCGCGGCACTCCGTGTACGACGGCTTCGACTGGATCGCGCGCCTGTCGGGGTTCGTGCGCGACGTCCGTGACGCCGGTGTGCCCTTCGCCGGCATCTGCTTCGGCCACCAGGTGCTCGCCCACGCGCTCGGCGGACGGGTGGCCAAGGCGGCGAGCGGGTGGGGCGTCGGCACCCTCTCGGTGGCTGTCGATCGTCACGAGCCGTGGATGGACCCGCCGGCCGACCGTCTGGCGCTCCGCTTCATGCACCAGGACCAGGTCGAGGTCGTGCCGCCGGGCGGGGTCGTGCTGGGCAGCGCCGAGCACTGCCCGGTGGCGCTGCTGCGGGTGGGCGAGTCGATGGTGGGCGTGCAGCCCCATCCCGAGTTCCCGGCGGCGTACCTGGACGCGCTGCTCGCCGATCGTGTCGCCCGGATCGGCGACGGCGAGGTCAACGCCGCCCGCGCCAGCCTGTCGCGGCCCACCGACGAGGTGACCGTCGCCCGCTGGCTCGCGCGGGTGCTGGTGCCCGACGGGGGGTGAGCGCCACGGGCGAGCGGAGCCCGGCGGGGCGGGGGAGACGGCGCGCGCTACCGTCCGACTCGTGCCGGAGGACCACTTCGCGGGCGTGACGGTGATCGCGGACGGCCCGATCGGCCGGCTCCGGCTCGACCGGGCCGACGGGCGCAGCGTGCTCGATCACCCGCTGCTCGGTGGGCTCGTCGACGCCGCCCGCTGGTTCGACGAGCGCGAGGACGTGCGGGTCGTGGTGGTCGAGTCGGCGGGACGCGCGTTCTGCAGCGGGTTCGACGCCTTCGACCCGGGACCGCCCCCGCTCGACGGGTCGATCGAGGCGAGCATCGATCTCGGCCGGCAGGCGATGAACGCCGTCACCGCCATGCGGGCGTTGACGATCGCCCGGGTCCACGGTCGGGCACGTGGTGGCGGCGTGGTGCTGGCCCTCGCCTGCGACCTGCAGGTGGTCGTGGCCGACGCGGTGCTGTCGCTTCCCGAGTCGCACCTGGCCATGCCGATCCCGTGGGCGACGCTGCCCCGCCTCGTCCGCCAGATCGGGCCGATGCGCACCAAGGACATCGTCCTCACGGCCCGCGAGTTCACCGGTGAGCAGGCCGGCCGGTGGGGGATGGTGACCGAGGTCGTCAGCACGCCGGCCGAGCTCGACGACACCGTCGACGCACTCGCCCGGGCGGTGGTCGCCTCACCTCGGCTGGTCGTCGAGCAGGTGCTCGCCGAGGTCGACCGGTTGGCCGAGGCGATGGGGTCGACGGCGGACGGCGCCGCCGACATCGAGCGCATGGTGGCGGCCGCCGCGGACGAGGGCTGCCGGACGGCTCGTGCCGCCTACCTCGAGGCCTGGCGGCGCCGGCGGCGGTGAGGCCGGACAGGTCGCGGGTGCTGCCGGCCGCCTGCGGTCATGCCGGCGCCGGTGGCGGTTCGGGCCCCGAAGGCGCAGGCTCCGGCGCCGGCCGGGCGGGCTCCGGAGCTGCGGTGCGGCGGGCCCGGTAGCCCGCCCGGACGATGGCGCCCAACCCGACCACGATGGCCGCGAGCCCGACGAGGCCGCCGAGGATCGGCACGATCGCCAGCACTCGGAGGATGCCCCACCCGACCAGGAACGCGACGACCGGTGACGCGCCGCTGACCACCCGGCGGCCGACGATCCAGGCCCCGGTCGTGTAGCCGATGCCGTAGATGAGCAGGAGGGCGAGCAGCAGGGCGAGGCCGAGCGGGAGCGCGACCAGGGTCACCATCGCGATGACGGCGACGATCGGCAACCCGAAGGTGAGCAGCAACCCCCAGAGGACGACCGATCCGGCGTCGCGGCGGGTGGCGGTGTCGACCGCCGCCGCCGCCCGGGGCGCCAGCAGGCCCAGGACGATGCCCAGCACCAGGGTCGAGATGGTGACGGCCAGCCACATCGCGAGCCGGGTGGCGATGGCGGTGCCGCGGCTCCAGGCAGCCGGGTTCCAGCGCTCCCACGAGCCCTCGAGGCGACCGTCTCCCTCGACGACGGGCCGGTGCCGTGACACGACGTCGCCCTCGACCGTCCCCGAGTCGGCGATGACGACCCGGCCGTCGAGCGCCACGACGTCCTCGCGAGCCGTGCCCCGCACCAGGACGTCGCCGTTGAGGGCCACGAGGGCGTCGCGCACGGTGCCCTCGACGACGACGGGGCCGTCGGCGATGAACACGTTGTCGACCGTCTCGCCGGTGCGGACCTCGGCGCGGCCGGTGAGCACGACGATGTTGTCGGTCTCGTCGTCGGTCTGCGCGCCGGCGGCCGGCGCGGCGGCCGTCAGGACGACGACCGCCACGAGCAGGATCAGGGTCGCTCGGGTGAGGTAGCGCATGGTGTCACCTCCTGCACCACCATGATCGCCGAGCGGCCTGCCTGACGGAAGGACCCTGTCGTCGCCCGGCCGGGCGCGTACGAGCCCGGGGCCGCGACGGGGTCGCAGCTCCCGGGCCCGTCACCGGCGGAGGGTGGGCTCAGTGGCCCTCGCCCTCGCCGCCGTCGCCGACGACGAAGACGCCGGCGGCGCCGCGCGAGAGGTTGCGCATCTTGTGGTTGACGAAGGTGTAGGTGCCGGGCTCCTCGAGGGTGAGCTCGACGAAGCCGCCCTGGGTGGGTTGCAGGTCGAGCGTCTGCGAGCCGCCCCGTTCGGCGTTGTCCGGCCGCAACGTGTAGGCGCCCTCCTTCCACACCGTGTCGAAGATCGAACCGACGACGTGGAACGCGAGGTCCTCGTTGATGGCGGCGTCCACCACCCAGACCCGGACCCGGTCACCCGGGTCGACGGCGAGCGGGCTGTGGACGTACTGGTTGTGGTAGCCGTTGAACACGACCGCGTCGTTCTCGCCGGTCATCATCTTGTTCAGGTCGCCGGGCTCGCCCTGGGGGCCGAGGTTCAGCTCCGACTGCACCATGACGAACTCCTCGTCGACCGGGGCCAGGTCGGGAGGGTCGATGATCACCGCTCCGAACATGCCGTTGCCCATGTGGTGGATCATCGGGTCGACGCCGCAGTGGTAGGTCCACGCCCCGGCGAAGTTCGCCCTGAACTCGTACACCAGCGACTCGCCCGGCTCGAGCGCCCGCATCTCGTCGTTGGGCGCCACCTTCGAGGCGTGGAAGTCGATCGAGTGGGTCATCGACCCGTCGTTGACCAACGTGACCTTGAAGAGGTCGCCGACCTTGCCGCGCAGCACCGGCCCGGGCGTGGAGCCGCCGTAGGTCCACATCTCCTGGGTGACGCCGGGCGCGACCTCGATCTCGCCCTCGGTGACGTGCAGGGTGATCTCGTGGGTCGTGCCACCGGGGGCCGGGGCGACCGCGGGATCGAACGGCTCCCAGTCGTCGGAGGGTGTCGCCGCCGGATCGATGGACGCGCCGGTCGCGCCGCCGTCGTCGGACGCGGTCTCGGCGCCGTCGTCGCCGGTGGCCGACCCGCCGACGGTGACGATGTCGAGCACCATCCCTGCGTCCTTGTGGCCGGCGACGGTGCACCACGCCTGGGTGGTCGTGGTGATGGGCCCCCAGTGCAGGACCGTCGACTCGCCGGCCGGGACCGCCGTGTCGTCGTTGCCCTCGAGGGCGAGCGTGTGCTCCATCGCCCCGACGTTGGTGACGTCGAGCTCGAGCGCGGCACCGGCGGGGACCTCGATCGACGAGGGACTGATGTAGGTGTCGCCGAGCTCGATGTCGAACGACACGGTCTGTCCCGCCCCGGGCAGGCTGCCGCCCGCTCCCGACGCGGCGGACGAGTCCGACCCGACCAGCCCGACGGCGACGAGGCCGACGACCAGGCCGATGACGGCGGCGGTGGTGATCACCGACATGAGCGGTGCGAAGGTGGTGGTGACCGACCGTGCGACAGGGCGCAGGCGGTCGACGACGGTGGACATCTGGGGCCTCCAGGTGAGCGAGGGTTCGGGTGGTGGTGGGTGAGCGCGGGTGCCGGCGACGGGCGCCGCCCGGGCTCGGCAGGGGCTCAGCTGACGATCAGCTCGGTGAACATGCCGAACATCCCCTGGCTGCCTTCGGCGTGGGGGAAGATGTGGCAGTGGAACGCCCAGGTGCCCTGCTGGGTGGCCTCGATCAGCACGCTGTACCGCTCGCCGGGCGCGACCTCGACGGTGTCGGCCTTGTAGGGCTGCTCGAGCGGGAACCCGTCCTTGGCGATGACGAGCTGGTCGAGCCCGTGGAGGTGCATCGGGTGCGCCATGGTGCCCGCGTTCACGTAGTGCACGAGGATCCAGTCGCCCTCGTCGACGCGCAGCGGCTCGGTGGCAGGGAACGACTTGCCGTTGAGCGACAGGCCGATCGCGCCGCTGTCCTGCAGCTGGATCGGCACCTCCTGGGTGATCTCCACGCCGTCGGGCAGGGGCAGCTCGCCGATGAGGAAGGTGCCCCACAGGCCATCCGGGACCTGCTCGGTGCCGTTGTGGTGCGAGTGGTACCAGCCGACCGACCGGCGGGACGCCGTGATCTCGTAGGTGAACGTCTCGCCCGGGGGCACCGGGTCCTGGGTGACGTCCGCGACGCCGTCCATCTCGTTGGTGATGGGGATGCCGTGCCAGTGGATGACGGTCGACTCGGGCAGCTCGTTGACGAGCACGACCTCGACCTCGTCGCCGACGTCGACCTGGATCGTGGGCCCGGGGACCATGCCGTTGTAGGAGATGGCGTCGACGACCTTGCCCGGCTCGACCTCCCACTCGGTCTCCTGGGCGGTCAGGGTGAACCGCTTGGTGCCGTCGTCGAGCACCTCGGGTTCGATGGTCTGGCCACCGACCCCCTCGGTCTCGGCGGGGAACGAGGCGTTGCGCTCGTGCATCGCCTCGTCCATCGCCTGCCAGTCGCCAGGGTCGTGGTCCTCGTGCTCGTCGCCTGCGCCACCCGCGGTCTCGCCGGCGACGGGTGGCGGCTGCCCGACGGCCGTGGCCGCGGGCGAGTCGTCGGGGGACACCGCCCAGAGCGGGATGAGCAGGGCGACCACGAACGTGACCGCGCCGGCGAGGGCTTTCCTTCTCAACATGTCGCCTCCTCAGTAATTTCTCTAGGAACTACTAGAGAAAATACGGAGGAGGCAATGTCGCTCTCCGCGCGTGCGGCGCCGGCACGGCGACCCGGGCGGGGGCCGAGGCGGCCGCCGACCGATCGTCCGACCTGTACGATCAGTAGCGCGCGTCTGTCGTTCAGGGGCCATCGGGCCCCACGCGAGGTGAAGTGGTTGGGGGGCCAGCAGGACATGAGCCGTGCAACGTCGGCGGGCGAGACCGCCGCGGTGGCGCAACAGGACGCGCCCCCGGCCGCCGGCCCTGCCGTGGCGCCGGAGGTGCCGGCTGAGGTGCCGCCCGAGGTGGCGGCGCGCATCGTGCGGGCCATCGACCGGTCGCCGTCGACGGTGGTCACGCTCATCGACGACGACCTGAGCATCCGGTGGATCAGCCACTCGGCCACCTGGGTGACCGGCGCCGATCCCGACTCCCGGCGGGGCGCCAGCTCGCTCGAGCGCATCCACCCCGACGACGTCGACCGCCTCCTCCACGGCCTGGCACAGCTCCGGGCCGTCAGAGCGATCTCGTCCCGGCCGACCGCCGCCGCCGTGCCGCAGCCGATCCGCTACCGGTTCCAGCGCTTCGACGGACGCTGGGTGATCCTGGAGGCCACGATCCACAACCTGCTCGACGACCCTGTCGTGCGCGGCCTGCTCGTGTTCTCGCGGCCCGTCAGCGGCGAGCTCGACGGTGTCGGCCACGTCATCGACCTGCTGGTGGCCGACATGCCGGTGCCGGACGTGCTGGCCGCCTGTGCGAGCCTGGTGCCCGACTACCTCGGCTCCGCTGCGGTGGTGGCGCTGGCCGAGGAGGGCCCGGTCGTCGGCGCGTCGGTGGGCTCGCCCGCCGCGCGGCTGGCCACCGACCCGCGCTGGTGGTCGTCGGCATCCCGCGGCGAGGTGCTGGCACCCGTGGACTTCGCCGGGTTCCCCGACGACCTGGCCTCCTGGGCCCGCGCCGAGGGTTTCCGCACCGCCTGGGTCGTGCCGATCAGGGAGCAGCACACCCGCGAGGTCATCGGCTGCATCGTCGTGTGGGTGCAGATCGCGGTCGAGCGCAACATCGCCACCGACGAGGCCCTGCGCCACACCGAGCGGCTCGCCAGCCTGGTCATCGCCGAGGAGCGGCGACGCCACACGCTCCGGCGCCAGGCGCTCACCGACCCCCTGACGGGCCTGGCCAACCGGTCGGCCCTGGAGCGCCGGCTCGACGAGGCCAGGGGCCAGGTCACGGTCGCCATCCTCGACCTCGACGCCTTCAAGCCGATCAACGACTCCTACGGGCACGACACCGGAGATGCCGTGCTCCGGGTGGTCGCGGAACGGCTGCGGGCGGGTGTGCGCGACGGCGACCTCGCCGTGCGCTTCGGCGGCGACGAGTTCGCGGTGGTGTTCGCTGCGGGCACCGACCCCGACGATGCGTCACGTTCCGCCGAACGCGTCGTCCGGTCGATCGGCACCCCGATCGCGCTCGACGGCGGGCTCACGGTGACGGTGGGCGCCAGTGTGGGTGTCGCCACGGCGGCGGCGGGCGACGTGGCCCGGCTGGCCGACGCCGCGCTCTACGAGGCCAAGCGCACGGGCCGCGACGGCGGCTGACGCGCTGGCGAGCGTCAGGCCTTGCGGCCGACCGCCGCGTAGAGGGGTGAGGGCCGATCGTCGGCCCCGGTCGCCTCGTCGGGCCGCCACCGGGCGGCGGGGACCACACCGGGCTCGACCAGGTCGAGCCCGTCGAGGAAGCGGGCGACGTCATCGCGCGAGCGGAGGGCCGGGGGGTTGGTTGCGCGCATGCGCTCGTCGAGCCGGCCGTGCACGACGGACATGTCGCCGCCCTGCACGTCGCTCGTCAGGTGCGAGAGCACCAGGTAGCTGCCCGGCGCCACCGCCTCGACGAGGTCGGCCACGTGGCCGTAGGGGTCGCTGTCGTCGGGGATGACGTGCAGCAACCCGACGAGGACGAGGGCGACGGGCTGCCGGAAGTCGAGCGTGGCCGCAGCCTGGTCGATGATGCCCTGCGGGTCGCGCAGGTCGCCGTCGACGTAGGCCGTACGCCCTTCGGCGGTGGGGTCGAGCAGGGCGTGGGCGTGGGCGAGCACGATCGGGTCGTTGTCGACGTAGACGATCCTGGCGTCCGGCGCCACCGATCGAGCGACGGCGTGGGTGTTGTCGGCGTTCGGTATGCCGGTGCCGATGTCGAGGAACTGGCGGATGCCAGCCTCGCCGGCCAGGTACCGCACGGCCCGGCCCAGGAAGGCTCGGTTGGCCCGGGCGTCGTGGCGGGCGCCGTCGAGGCCGCCGGGGTAGGCGGCGAACGCGTGGTCGGCGACCTCCCGGTCGATCGCGAAGTTGTCCGTGCCGCCGAGGAGGTAGTCGTAGATGCGGGACGTGTGGGCGACCGTGCTGTCGATGGTCACCAGATCGCGCTCGGACGCGGGGGTGGACGGTCGATGGATCACGGCGTGCTCCTCGTCGGCGTGTGCACGGCCCAGCGCGTGCTCGCCGCCTCATCATCGACCGGCACGCATCGTGCCTGCAAGGCGCGGGCGGGTGCGCCCACCGGGCGTGGTCCGACGCCCGCGGAGTACGTGCGCCGGGCGAACCTCCTCCGTTTTGTAACGGGCCCGGTGCGGTACGTGCGGTCGCGATCGGCCATCCTGAGGGGGTCGACGAGGGAGGACCACCATGGGGACATGTGAGCGGATGATGCGGGTCGACGCGCCTGCCGACGTGGTGTGGGACTGGATGGCCGTTCCCCACAACCTCTTCAGCGTCAACATGCTGCACGCCGAGGTCGACACCGACGAGACCGAGCTGCGCGCCGGGGCGGTCGTCACCATCGACCACGACTTCTTCGGCTTCTACCAGCAGCGGCGCCAGGCGAAGATCCGCGAGGTCCGTCCGTACTTCGTGGCGTTCGGCGAGTTCAAGAGCCCCGACGTCCCGGGGCGCGATCCGTTCCCCCACCACCAGTCGTTCCAGGTGGTGCCGGTCGACGGCGCCTCGTGCATCCTCGTGAACAGCATCAGCGGGCGCTACGTGTTCCCGGGCGCCGGGCTGCTGGGCGAGCGGTTGTTCCGCCGCTACATGCCGACGCTGCTCGACGACGACAACCAGGTCATCGCCGTGGGCTGCGGTGCGATGGCGCCGAGCAAGGTGCGGCGCCCCGCCGGCCTGCTGCTGTGGCCGCTCATGGCCGTCGGCGCCCGGTTCGTCAAGAAGTCGACGCGACGGCAGGTCCTCGAGCGGATGAAGGCCGAGCGCGCCATGGCCGAGGCGCCCGTTGCGGCCGCCGAGGGCCCCGGCTCGGACCGTGACGCCGTCACCACCGACGGGGCGGCCGACGGCCAGGCCCGGGACGGGGCCACGGCGCGCGACTGACCGGGATCGGGTGGGCGATCGACCGCGCCCCGCACCCGTCAGCACGACGACGACTCGCTCGATCACGCGCCGCGGCGCGTTCCCGTCGCGCGCCGCGGTTGCCTCACTACCCTCCTGACCTGCCGTGTCGCGCCCCGCACGGTGTGCGCGGCGCGTCCCGGAAACCCCGACGTACAGAATGCGCTACTGTTCGGGAAGCGCAGGGGTCCGGGGAAGGTTTCATGATCAGTCCATACGTACGTCGCTTGCGGCTGGCCGCCGAGTTGCGGGCGCTGCGCACCCACGCCGGCGTCACCCACGTCCAGCTGGCGAAGCAGATCGGGCAGAGCCGGGCCCAGATCTCCCGTCTCGAGAACGGCCACGTCGTCGATCAGGACGACGTGATGAAGATCCTCGATGCACTGGGCGTCGACGACGACCGTTGGACCCAGATCATGACGATCGCGCGCGAGGCGGGGGAGCGCGGGTGGTGGGAGTCCAACCGCGCGATGGGCGAGCGCCAGGCGCTCTACGCCAACCTCGAGGCGGGCGCCCAGACCATCCGCGAGTTCCAGATGACCTTCATCCCGGGTCTGCTCCAGACGAACGAGTTCACGCGGTCGAGAGGCGACGCCGACCGCCTGGCGGGAGCGCCCAGCTTCAACGCCGACAAGGCCGTCGAGGGCCGAATCGGGCGCCAGCGCATGCTGCGCCGTCCGGGTGGCCCCGCCTACGAGGTCATCATCGACGAGCTCGCGATCCGGCGCCCGTCGGCGCCGCCCGAGGTCGTGAAGGCGCAGCTGTACCACATCGCCGCCACGGTCAACGGCAACCCCAAGATCACGGTGCGCATCCTGCCCGTCGAGGCCGAGGTCGAGGGCTACAGCGTGCCGCGCTCGGCGTTCTCGATCTACACCTTCAGCGATCCGGGCGACCCCACGATCGTCGCCGTCGACACCGTCACCGACGATCTCGTGCTGGTCGAGAGCGACGGCGTGAAGCGCTACAGCGAGCTCTACGACCGCCTGCGCCGCGCCGCGCTCTCGTCCCACGACAGCCTCGACCTGCTGGTCTCGACGGCGAAGGCCGTCGCCAGGTAGTCCGGCGGCGGCCCCGGCCTCCGAGGCCGCTGCCCGTGGGCGGGCAGCACCGGCGCCGAGCGGGCCATCCCGGGCCGATCGCTCGTCGCGGGTGCCGCGGCCCGCGTGCCGGGGCGGTCGATCGCGCATGCCAGGAAGGTGCGGCGGCGGGCGAACGCCACGCGCTTCTTGCCCGTGAGGGAACTTCCTCCGCGACCCATCCACCACGCTGCGTGAGATTCCGAAAGAATCTGGGCTGACGGATGACTGATGAAACACCAGGTCAGGTGCCAAACGCGTCACACCTGTCCCGAAAAGTCCCCGCGTTCCGTGGTCACGGTCGCGTCTGAGGAAGTACGGTTTCGAACCGTGGGCTGTACAGCGCATCGTGCTGACCGTCCCACCGTCACATCCAGAAGGGACTCACATCATGACGAGCGAGCGCACGTTCACCGGCTGGCGCAAGTCAACCCTCTCCAGCGGCGGCGACAACTGCGTCGAGGTCGGGTTCTCCGACGACGGCACGATCGGCGTCCGTGACACCAAGCAGAACGGCCACGGCCCCATCCTCGAATTCTTCCCGAGCGAGTGGGAAGCGTTCCTCGGAGGTGTGCGACGGGGTGAGTTCGACGACATCTAGGCGCTGACCTGGCCACTTGCTGAACCTGCCCTGGGCGCCCGGCCGCTGCGTAGCGGTTTGGGCGCCCAGTGTGGTTCCCGGGTACGGCGCGTCAGGAACTGCTTGCGATCCGTGCGGTACTGACGGATACTGGGCACGAATCGCGAAGCTGGACAGTTCAGAGGTCCGGTCCGACCATCTGACTGATCGGTAAGCCATCAGCGGCAAAGGATGAGGGAATGGCCACCACGAGCGGTGCGGCGCCCCTGGCGCCAGAGGCGATCTCCGCCCTCCCCTCGCTCTCGGCCGTCCGGGCTCGCGGGCGCATCGCCACGATGGTCCACGCCGTCGGCGCCCTCGTCGGCCGCCGCCGGGCGGCGTCCGCTTCCCCCGTGCTCGTCGACGCCGGTGCGGTACCGGGAACCGGCCCGTCGGGGCTCGTTCCGCCGGCGCCCCGCGACAAGCCCTTCACGGTGGCGCACTACCAGGCCATGGCCAGCCAGGTGGCCTACGAACGGCAGATCGCCGCACTCGCCGGCCACGTCGGGGCGCCCGAGCGCGGCGAGCTGCCCGGTGAGGTGTGGTTCACCGCCCGAGGCCCCGGTGCCGCCGGGGGGCGCCGGCATGGGTGACCGCCTGGTGCGCGCCTGGCGGGCGGTGCGCCGCCCGGTGGTCACCCCGTCCGGTTCTGTCGCCGCGGTGGCGGGCCGCGGCGACGGTCAGCAACGCCCGGTCCGCTGGTGGGCCGGCCGTCACGACCCGTCCCGCTACTGCGGGGCGTCCGGGTGGCAGATGCGGGCGGGCTGCACCGACGGCGACGGTGGCACCATCTGTCCGCTGTGCAGCCAGCGGGTGCGCACGCAGCCCCACGCCGGGGTGCACCGCCGGGTCGAGGTCATCGAAGCCCACTGCGCCTGACCGGGCCCGCCGCGGGCGGGTGCGCCCGTTCACAGTGGGTCGTCGATCTCGGCGGCCGCGAGGGCGGTCCGTCGCGTGCGCTCCGCGCCCGCTCCGGCCCCGGTGCGGCGACGCCCCGGGGTCCGACGGGTCGCGACGGTGCAGGAACATGACTGTTCGTCATGTGTTCGTCATATTTTCGGTCGCCCAGTAGGGCGCTGCCGCATCGATCACGCATCGTGGTGTGCGCTGGCCGCTACCAGCGGTTTTCCGGCTACAACGGGTCTTTG
>JAFGPU010000016.1 GCA_016936035.1 Acidimicrobiales bacterium | reverse complement strand
GCCGGCGGCATCGGCATCGTGCACCGCAACCTGTCGGTCGACGACCAGGTGGCCGAGGTCGACAAGGTCAAGCGCAACCAGTCGGGCATGATCGTCGACCCCGTCACGCTGCCCGCCGAGGCGCTGGTCACCGACGCGCTGGCCGTCATGGCGCGCTACCACATCTCGGGCGTGCCCATCACCGACGGCGAGGGCCGCCTCGTCGGCCTGCTCACCAACCGCGACCTGCGCTTCATCGAAGAGGTCGACCAGCCCATCGCGAACGTCATGCGGCGGCCGCCGCTGGTCACCGCGCCCCTCGGCACCACGCTCGACCAGGCCAAGGACATCCTCTGGCAGAACCGCATCGAGAAGCTGCCGATCGTCGACGACCAGGGGTTCCTCAAGGGCCTCATCACGGTCAAGGACATCAAGAAGCAGGTGCAGCACCCGCACTCCACCCAGGACGAGCAGGGGCGCCTGCGGGTCGGCGCCGCCGTCGGGGTGGGCCCCGACGCCCTCGAGCGGGTCGAGCGCCTGGTCGACGCCGGCGTGGACGTGCTCGTCGTCGACACCGCCCACGGGCACAGCCGAGCCGTGCTCGATGTGGTCAAGCAGGTCAAGGGCGCGTTCGACGTCGAGGTCATCGCCGGCAACGTCGCCACCGCCGACGCCGTCGACGCGCTTGCGGGGGTGGGAGCCGACGGCGTCAAGATAGGGGTCGGACCGGGTTCTATATGTACCACCCGCGTGGTGGCCGGGGTGGGTGTTCCCCAGCTCACGGCCATCTACGACGGCGCCGTGGCCGCCGCCCGGCACGGGGTCACGGTCGTGGCCGACGGCGGCATCCAGTACTCGGGCGACATCGCCAAGGCGGTCGCCGCCGGGGCCGACGCCGTGATGGTGGGCAGCCTGCTCGCGGGCGTCGACGAGTCGCCCGGCGAGGTCGTGCTGCACCAGGGCGAGCGCTACAAGGAGTACCGGGGCATGGGGTCGATGGGCGCCATGGGCTCGATGGGCGCCACCAAGACCCGGTCGTACTCCAAGGACCGCTACTTCCAGGGCGACGTCGTCGACGCCGACAAGCTGGTGCCCGAGGGCATCGAGGGCCGGGTCGCCTACAAGGGCCCGGTCTCGAACGTCATCTACCAGCTGGTCGGCGGGCTGCGCTCCGCCATGGGCTACTGCGGCGCCGCCACCATCGCCGACATGCACGCGCACGCCCGCTTCGTCCGCATCACCAACGCGGGCCTGCGCGAGTCGCACCCCCACGACGTCACCATCACCAAGGAAGCCCCCAACTACCGCAGCTGGTGACGCCCGCCGCCGGCAGCCGCGACCGGCGGCCCGGTGCCGGCGGCGACGATGCGCGGGCTGCCTCAGGGATGGTCGAGATCGCCGCGACCCAGGGTGCCGGTGACGATGCCCAGCAGCTGGCGCAGCAGAGACGCCGTGGCGCCCCACACCGTGTCGCCCACCAGCTCGAAGAACGTGATGGGCTGCTCGTAGCCGCCGGGGAACGTCCAGATCTCCTCGCGGAAGATCGCCGGGTCGAGCAGCTCGGCCAGCGGCACGTGCAGGACGGCCTCGACCTCGGCCGGGCTCGGCACCGTCTCGGGGCGCCCGGGCAACGCGCCGACGTAGGGCACGATGAACGATCCGCTCGACACGGTGGCCAGGTGGTCGAGCTCGCCGATGATCTCGATCGACGACGGGTCGAGCCCGATCTCCTCCTGCGCCTCGCGGCGGGCACCGTCGACCGGTGACTCGCCGGGCTCGACCCGGCCACCGGGGAAGCTCACCTCGCCCTGGTGGGTGCGCATGTCCCAGGTGCGGCGGGTCAGCACGACGACCACCCCGTCGGCCGCGCCGTCTTCGTAGAGCGGCGCCAGCACCGCTGACGGCCGGCTGGGTGGCGTGGACCCGCGCTGCTGCTCGCGCGCCGAGGCCCGGGCAGGCCCGAGCGGGGCCAGCGACGAGCGGACGTCCGCCAGCGCGGGGCGCCGCCGCTCGGCCGGCAGGTCGGCCCACGGGGCCGGCGCACCGGGCCGGGCGTTGAACGGGCGGGGGATCTTCTGGTCGCCGCCCCGGCCCGCAGGCACCGGTCGGGTGGGTCCCGGCGGCTGCTCGCCCGGCTTGGGCCAGCCGGGGAGGCCGCGGTCGAGCGCCTCGCGGGACGACACGGCGGCGTCGGGCCACTCGGCCCGCGCCGACTCACCCATCGTCGGACGAGCCCGCCTGCGAGGTCTGCGCGACGAGTGCCTCGAGCACGTCGCGCAGGCCCCCGGTCTTGAGGCTGCTCATGACGCGCCCCGGTGGCGTCTCACCCCGCTCCCACTCCATCCAGTGGGCGAGCAGCTTGGCGGGGTCGGGGGGCGGCGTCTCCATCCCCGGCAGGCTACCCGGGGGAGGCGGGCCGGCCGACGCCTCTGACCTGCGTCATCGATCACAGACGGCGGATCGATCGCACGGACGGTACGATGCCCACCACAGCGATCGGGGGGCACGCACATGGCGGACGGCAACACCACGGTGACGGTCTTCGTCGACGACGCGGTGCAGGGCCGGTTCCCGCGCGTGTGCGCTCGGACCGGCCGCCCCAGCGACGGGTGGTTGACGGTCGACGAGAACGTGGCGCGCTCATCCAAGATGTCGACGCCCCTGCTGGCGGTGCTCCTGCTCGCCGGACCCATCGGGTGGGCCGCCATAGTGCTGTTCAGCCCGCACACCTCCGACCTCCTGACGGTGCGGGTCCCCTGGTCGGCCGACGTCCATGCCCGCATCGTCGACCTGCGTCGCGGGCGGCGCGCCGCCTGGGCTGCGGCTGCGCTCGCCGGGGTGGCCCTGGTGGCGACGCTCGTGTCCGGTGCCGGAGGGCCGACGATGCTGGCGCAGGTCGTGCTCGTCACGCTCGCGCTGGCGACCGCCGGGGCGGTCGTCGCCGCCCTCGTCACCGAGCACCGCATCGGCCGCCTGTCGGTCGGGGTCGACCTCGACGCCTCGCGCCGGTGGGTCACGCTGCGCAACGTGCACCCGCACTTCGCCGCCGCCGCGAGCGCCGACCAACGACGCCGGCGCGAGACCCTGCGCTGACGGCACCTCCGGTGCCACCGCACCCCGAGACCCCGGGTGGGTGGCACCGGGGTGGTGTCGTGGCAGCCTGGTCGGGTGTCTGCCCGAACCCTGGTGCTCGCGTCCCGGTCGCCGGCCCGGCTCGCCCTGTTGCGGACCGCCGGGCTCGCGCCCCGGGTGGTGGTGAGCGGCGTCGCCGAGGACGGCGTCCACGGCATGGACGCGGTCGATGCCGCGTGCGCCCTTGCGGCCCGCAAGGCCGCGGCCGTCGCGGACCGTGTCGCCGGTGGTGACGAGCCCCCGCCGCTGGTGCTCGGGTGCGACTCGGTCCTGGCGTTCGCCGGCGAGGTGCGGGGCAAGCCGGCCTCCCCGACCGAGGCCGTCGCCTGGTGGCGTGGGTACCGAGGGTGCGAGGGCGTGCTCGTGTCGGGCCACGCGATCATCGACGTGGCGACCGGCCGCCGGGCCAGCCGCCCCGCCCGGACGGTGGTGCGCTTCGGGCACCCGACCGACGCAGAGATCGACGCCTACGTCGCCACGGGCGAGCCGCTGGGCGTCGCCGGCGGCTTCACCCTCGACGGCTACTGCGCACCCTTCGTCGACGGCATCGACGGCGACCACGGCACCGTGCTGGGTCTGTCGCTGCCCGTCCTGCGCACCCTGCTCGCGGAGCTGGGGGTCGACATCACGTCGCTGTGGGTGGTGCCGTGACCGGCACCGTCGCCCGCCCCGGGGGCGACCCGGCACCCCG
>JAFGPU010000552.1 GCA_016936035.1 Acidimicrobiales bacterium | reverse complement strand
GGCGGATGCCGGCGTCGTCCCAGGCCGTGCCCGACCCCAGCGGCGTCTTGCGGGCGATGTCGACCAGGTCGGCCAGCAACCGCATCGAGCCCAGCAGCTCGCTCACGAAGGCCGTCCCCCGCTCGAAGCCGAACGTGACCATGGCGACCCGCCAGCCGTCGTTCTCGGCGCCCACGACGTTCTCGACGGGGATGCGCACCTCGTCGAGGAACATCTCGCTGAACTCGCTCTCGCCGGTGAGCGTGCGCATGGGGCGCACCTCGATGCCCGGCGAGTCCATCGGCATGATGATCCAGGTGATGCCGCGGTGCTTCGGCGCGTCGGGGTCGGTGCGCACGAGCAGCTCGCAGTAGTCGGCCACCTGGGCGTGGGACGTCCAGATCTTCTGGCCGCTCACGACGTAGTGGTCGCCGTCGCGGATCGCCCGGGTGCGCAGCGAGGCCAGGTCCGAGCCGGCCTCCGGCTCGGAGAAGCCCTGGCACCACACGTTGTCGCCCCGGAGGATCGGCGGCAGGTACCGGGCGCGCTGCTCGGGTGTCCCCTCGGCCGCGATGGTCGGGCCCGCGTGCAGCGTCGACACGAAGTTGCAGCCCACGTAGGGCGCGCCGGCGCGCTCGGTCTCCTCGAGGAAGATCAGCTCCTCGGAGGGGGTGGCACCGCGGCCGCCGTACTCCTTCGGCCACGAGATGCCGGCGTAGCCGGCGTCGAACAGGCGGCGCTGCCAGCCGGTGTCGTAGGCGCGCTTGGCCGCCCAGTCCTCGAACGGCGGCTCCGGGGGCAGCGTCGGGAGGGTCTCGTCGAGCCAGGCGCGCAGCTCCAGGCGGAAGGCCTGCTCCTCGGATGTCTCCTTCAGCCTCACGTACGGCTCCCCTTCAGCCCGGCGCCGGTCCTCGGCCACCTCAGGCCGTAATCTGACAGACCGTCAGGACCCGGGCAACCCCGCGGGCGAGCCGCTCAGCCGACGGGTGCGGGGCCCACCACCGCCGGTAGGCCATCGGCCACGCTCGCCCAGCGCGGGGACCACCCGGCCACGCTGCGGAACCGGCGGTTGCTCACCCGCTGCGACCGCACCAGCGGCTCCGCAGTGGACCCGCCGAGCCGCATCAGGCGGCCCGGTCCCCGCACGTAGCGCCGACGGCCGACGGCAGCCGCCAGGACGTCGGCGTACTCGGCACTGGTGAGCGGCTCGTCGTCGACGACGTCGTAGGTGCCCGCCGGCACCGCGAGCGCGGCCACGACCGCGGCGGCGGCGTCGTCGACGTGGATCGACGACCGGTAGGCCCCCGGACGGCCGCCGGCGTAGGCGAGGCCCCGACGGGCCAGGCGCAGGAGCGCCTCGGTGTGGGCGAGGCCCGGCCCGTAGAACATGCCGAAGCGCAACACGACGCCGGTGCCGCCCGCGTCGGTGAACCGCTGGGCCTGGGCCTCGGCCACGAGCGCGGAGCGGACCGTCGGCGAGGGCTCGGGCGGCGTCGACTCGGCATCGATCCAGCGTTCGCCGCTGTCCGGGTAGGAGAAGACGATCGACTCCTGCACGAGCCGGGCCGCCCCGGCGGCGATGGCACCGTCGACGAGGTGGGCCGAGGCCTCGCGCCGGAGCCGGTCGTTGGTCGCCCACGCCGACGGGCGACCGGCCTGCGTCATCGGGGGGATGTTGGTGACCAGGTTGACGACGGCGTCGTGCCCGGCCACGGCCTGCCGCACAGCCGCAGCGTCGAACAGGTCGACCTCGACCCCGGCGGCCCCCGCCGTCTCGACCTGCGCCCGTTTCTCCGGGCTGCGGACCACGGCCGTCACCTCGTGCCCGGCGGCGGTCAGCAGGGGAACGGTCGGGCGACCGATGGCGCCGGTCGCGCCGGTCACGAAGACCTTCATGCGCCCGGTTCTACTC
Source organism: Acidimicrobiales bacterium (assembly GCA_016936035.1). Lineage (GTDB taxonomy): Bacteria > Actinomycetota > Acidimicrobiia > Acidimicrobiales > VFJN01 > ZC4RG19. The sequence goes on along the minus strand of JAFGPU010000552.1, from coordinate 5,013 downwards.
GTTCGACCCCTGCGGGTCGACGGACTTCGGTATGTGTGACCGTTGACACGCTACGCGTCGGCCGTCATCCTGCTAGCGGCGAAGCGCTACGGGGGGAGTACGGGGATGAAGCGCAGGATCTCGGCCATCGTGACCGTCGGCGTCCTGGTGAGCGGGTTGGGCATCACCAGTGCGGGGGCCGCCCCTGACCGCCCGCAGGCGCCCGGTCAAGAGGCGGGCGACGACCGTTACGACGTCTACGTCGGCAAGCTCGACCGGCGCGAGCTCGAGGTCCTGCGGGCCTCCGGCATCGACCCGCACGACCTCGGCGCCGCAGCCGCGGGAGGCGGTCAGTTCGACGTCGAGGTCGTCGTCAGCGGCGACGAGGCCGAGGAGCTGGCCGACCAGGGCATCGACCTCGAGCTGAAAGAGGTCGACGGCGAGTCCGCCGCCGAGATGTCCACCCGGCTGGCGCAGGCGGGCCACGCCGTCTTCCGCCCCTACGGCGGGCCCGGCGGCCTGAAGGAGGAGTTCGAGCAGATCGCCGCCGACAACCCGGCCATCGCCGAGCTGGTCGTCATCGGGCAGACCGTCGAGGGCCAGGACATCGTCGCGCTCAAGGTCACGCGCAACGCCACCCGCGTCCCCGACGGGCGCCGGCCGGCCACGCTGTTCTCCGCCGCCCAGCACGCCCGCGAGTGGATCACGCCCGAGATGGTGCGCCGCCTCGCCCACCACGTGGTCGACGGCTACGGCACCGACCAGGCGATCACCGACGTGGTCGACCGCACCGAGCTGTGGTTCGTGCCCGTCGCCAATCCCGACGGCTACGACTGGACCTTCGAGCCGGGTCAGCGCCTGTGGCGCAAGAACCTCGCGGACAACAACGGCGACGGCCAGATCGCGCCCGGCGACGGGGTCGACCTCAACCGCAACTTCCCCACCCGCTGGGGCTACGACAACGAGGGCTCGTCGCCGCAGCAGGGCAGCCAGACGTACCGCGGCACGGCGCCGTCCTCCGAGCCCGAGACCGCCGCGCTCGACGGCCTCATGGACCGGGTCGGCTTCGAGTTCCTCATCAACTACCACTCGGCCGCCGAGCTGCTGCTGTACGGCACGGGCTGGCAGGTGTCGACCCCGACGCCCGACGACGCCGTCTACGAAGCCATGGTCGGCGACGACGAGGAGCCGGCGGTGCCGGGCTACGACCCCGACATCTCGGCCGAGCTGTACACCACCAACGGCGAGACCACCGAGCACGCGCACACCGCCTACGACACCCTGGCGTTCACGCCCGAGATGTCGACCTGCCAGACCGCCAGCGCGGTCGATCCCGAGGACGAGTGGGACCCCGGCGACTGCGGCAGCGTCTTCCACTTCCCCGACGACGAGGGGCTCGTCCAGGCCGAGTTCGAGAAGAACCTGCCGTTCGCCCTCGCCACCGCGCAGTCGGCCCTCGACCCGGACGATCCGGTGTCGGTCGTCGATCGCGAGGTGCCCGACTTCGTCGTCGACAGCTTCGCCGTGTCCTACGGCGACCCGCAGCCGGTCGCCGTCACCGCCCGCCGGGCGCAGCTCTTCCGGTGGATGAACTACTCGATCGACGGCGGGCCGGTGCGCCGCTCGGCCGTGTCCGAGTGGCAGGGCGGCGAGCGCTACGGCGACGAGGGCGACTCGCTCTACGGCGAGTTCCGGGGCACCGTCGAAGGCGCCGCACCGGGAGACAGCGTCGAGGTGTGGTTCCAGGGCTTCGAGCCTGGCCGCGGGTTCGTCGAGAGCGAACGCTTCACCTACGTCCTCGAGTCCGACACCGACGCCTCCGCGCTGATCATCGCCAACGAGGACTACACGGGCGTCAACCCCACGTACCCGGCCGGCACCACGGCGCCCAAGCACGCGGACGCCTACGCCGCCGCCCTCGACGCCAACGGCGTCAGCCACGCCACCTTCGACGTCGACGCGCAGGGCGTGCCGCACCACCTCGGCGTGCTCGGCCACTTCGACGCCGTGGTGTGGGAGATGGGTGACAACCGCCTGACCCAGGATCCCGAGGACGAGATCACCGACACCTACCTGTTCGGCCCGCTGCCCGACCTCGCGGTCGCCGAGCGCCAGCAGTACCTGACGCTGGCCGTGCGCGACTACCTCAACGAGGGCGGCAAGCTGGTCCACACCGGCGAGACGACGGGCTACTTCGGCCTGCTCGGGGGGTCGATCGGCGGCATCTACTACGGCCTCGACGGCGCGCCGGAAGACGACTGCGTGATCAGCGAGGACTTCTTCAGCGACTGCCTGCTGCTGGCCGACGACTTCCACCAGTACTACCTGGGCGCCTACGCCAGAGCCACGTTCACCGACCCGGGGGGCATCGCCGGCACGGGGACGCCGCTCGACGGCGCGGCCGCGAGCTTCGGCGGGCCCGCGGTCGCGGACAACCCGCTCGACGAGGCCGGGGCGTTCGCCCTCACCAGCGACGCCCTGCCGCCCGACGAGTTCCCGCTGTTCGCCGGGACGGCGTCGAGCACCTACGTGACGGCCGACGGCCGCAACCCCTTCGGTCCCGCCGAGGGCGAGCGCTACGCCGGCGCCGTCCACGCCGATGCCTCGTGGATGCGGCTCGCCCGCACCGTCGACCTGACGGGGGTGGCCGCGGCGGACGCCCCGGCCCTCGAGTTCCAGATCTCGTTCAGCACCGAGCTCGGCTACGACAACGTCATCGTCGAGGCCAAGCCGGGCGACAGCGAGGACGACTGGACCACGCTGCCCGAGGCGAGCGGGGCGACGAGCACCACGCCGCCCACCGAGTGCGAGGCCGGCTTCCTGCTGGCCATGCACCCGTTCCTCGAGCACTACCTGACCGGCGGCGACCCCTGCTCGCCCACGGGCTCGACCGGCGAGTGGAACGCGCTCACCGGCGAGTCGGGCGGCTGGCAGGACGTGGCCTTCGACCTCTCGGCCTACGCCGGTGGCACCGTCGACCTGAAGATCAGCTACGTGACCGACCCGGCGTCCGGCGGCATCGGCGTGTTCGTCGACGACACCCGGATCACCACCTCGGCCGGCGACCTGGACGCCGACGGGTTCGAGGGCGACACCAGCCTGTGGGCGATCGAGGGGGCCCCGCCCGGCAGCGGCGGCAACCTGGGCGACTTCGTGATCTCGACCGTGCTCGTCGAGGTTGCGGCCTCGGTGACGACCGAGGACTCGGTGCTGCTCGGCTACGGCATCGAGCAACTGGCCACGCCGGCCGAGCAGGCCGATGTGCTGGGCCGCATCATGCAGTACCTGCTCGGCTGAGCACGGGGTCGTGCGGTGGGGGTGGCGGTTGGGACCGCCCCCACCGCAGCGGTCACGTCGTGGACGCGTTCGAGGGCCACTCGGGGCGGTGGTAGCCGTCGAAGCGCAGCTCGCCGCCCCGCAGCTCGCGGATGGTGAGGAAATCGCCCTTGTAGCCCTTGCGGTCCCACGGACCGAACTGGATGTAGGTGCCGGGACCGCCGTTGGTGGCGGGCATCCAGCGGATGCGCTCCATGCCCTCCTTGACGTGCAGCGGCGTGGGGATGGCGGCCTTGCCGATGCCGTGGATGGCCACCCGGGCCGTGTCGTAGGCCAGCGCCACCACCACGTTGCGGGTCGAGCGCCCGAACCGCTTGGTGAAGCGCTCGATCATCGCCTCGTAGTTCGGGTTGGTGCCGTCCTCGCCGAGCTGGTCGCAACCGTGCCACCCCTCGAGGCCCTCGGCCCAGCGGTTGGAGTTCGAATAGAACATGAACGCGGTGCCCATCACCCGGGGTGGGTCCCAGTCGAGCGCCTGGAGCGCCTCGGCGAAGTGGAAGGTCGAGTAGCCGTAGCCGCCGTAGTACAGGCCCTCGACGCCCAGGTCGCGCATCATGGCCAGGTCGTCGCGCAGGCCCTTGGGGTTGGGCTCGAGCTTGACCTCGCGCACCACGGTCAGGCCCAGCTCACCGGCGGCGTCGCGGAAGTAGTCGGCGTAGTCGCGCCCCGACGAGCCCTGCTCCCAGAACGAGCCCACCCGGGTGATGCCCCGCGCGGCGAGCCACTGGGCGCACATGACGCCCTCGGTGGGGATGTCGCCGTTGGCGACCGTGAAGCAGTAGTCGGACGCGAACTTGTGGGCACCGGTCCAGCCGATGCAGGCGACGCCGAGCTCGTTGGCCGTGTCCTGCAGGACGATCGAGTTGTCGGAGATCATCGGCCCGAGCACGACGACGCAGCCCTGCTCGACCAGCCACCGGTAGCCGTCGATGACCTTGCGGTAGTTCTCGCGGGGCAGGCCGCGGGCATCCGCGATGACCAGCTGGATCGGCCCCCGGGAGTAGACGCCCTCGTTGAGCGCGTCCTCGATCGCCAGGATCGTGGGATCGATCCAGTCGGCGAGCAGCTGGTTCAGGTCCATGTCGATGAGGATGCCGATCTTCACCGGTTCGAACGGGTCGCCCTGGGTCTGCACCCCGCCGGTGGGCGGGTAGATGGTGATGCCCTGCACGGCCCGGTCGCTGGCCGCACCGCCCCCCTGGTACCAGGCCGTGCCGTCGCCCCCGCGCCCGGTCAGGTACGACTCGGTGCCGTGGGTGACCGAGCTGACGGCCCGGTCGGGCCGGGCGATGCCGAGGTCGACGGGGGCGGGGAACATCCGCTCCGCGTACTGGTGCTCGTCTGCCATGACCGGTTCCCCTCCAGCGGATTGTTCAGTTGCTCGAACTGTAGTTCACTCTTGAGGAGGCCGGTTCGACCGGCTGGCGACCAACGGGAGACGAGGGGTGCCATGGACGCCGACGACATGATCATGATCAGCGTGGACGACCACCTGGTCGAGCCCCCGGACCTGTTCGAGAACCACCTGCCCGCCACCTACGCCGCCCGCGACGAGGCCCCCCGCGTCCACCGCAAGCGCGACGGCTCGGACGTCTGGGTGTTCAACGGGCAGAAGATCCCCAACGTGGGGCTGAACGCCGTGGCCGGACGCCCCAAGGAGGAGTACGGCATCGAGCCGACGGCCTTCGACGAGATGCG
>JAFGPU010000124.1 GCA_016936035.1 Acidimicrobiales bacterium | reverse complement strand
GCCACGACGTGCTCGATGCCGTAGCCGGTGCAGGCACCGCAGTCGTAGCAGGGCGTCCACCGGCAATCGGGCAGCCCGACCTCGGCCAGCGCGTCCTGCCAGTCCTGCCAGAGGAAGTCCTTGTGGAGGCCCGCGGAGATGTGGTCCCACGGCAGGACCTCGTCCTCGGTGCGGTGCCGGTACACGTACCACTCGATGTCGAGACCATGGTCGGCCATGGCCTCGAGCCACAGGTCGAGGCGGAAGTGCTCGCTCCACTCCTGGAACGTGCCACCGCGGCGCCACACCTGCTCGATGACGGGCCCCAGCCGCCGGTCGCCCCGCGACGCGAGGCCCTCGACGAGGCTGGCCTGGGGGTCGTGCCACGTGAGCTGGACGCCCTTGGTCTGGCGCGCGCCGTCGCGGAGCATCGAGATCTTGCGCTGCAGCTCGTCGGCCGTGTTCTGCCCGAACCACTGGAAGGGCGTGAACGGCTTGGGAACGAAACCGCCGACCGATGCCTTGACCGTCACGCCCTTGGTGTGGGCCCGGCCGATCTCGACGCAGTTGCGAGCGAGATCGAGGATGCCCATGGTGTCGTCGTCGGTCTCGGAGGGCAGGCCGGTGAGGAAGTAGAGCTTGACCCGGCGCCACCCCGAGCTGAACGCCGATTCGACGGCGCCGTAGAGGTCTTCCTCGCGGATGAGCTTGTTGATGATCTGGCGCATGCGCCACGTGCCCGCCTCGGGCGCGAACGTGAGGCCGGTGCGGCGCGCCTTCTGGATCTGGGCGGCGACGCCGACCGTGAAGGCGTCGACCCGGAGGCTGGGCAGGCTCACCGACACCTGGCCGCAGTTGACCGGGTCGTCGACGATGCCGCGGACCGTCGACTCGATGCCCGAGAAGTCCGCGGTGGACAGGCTGGTCAGCGCCACCTCGTCGTAGCCGGTGCGGCGGAGGCCGTCGGCCACCATGGTGCGCACCTGGTCGGCGGGCCGCTCGCGCACCGGGCGGGTGATCATGCCCGCCTGGCAGAACCGGCAACCTCGGGTGCAGCCTCGGAACACCTCGACGTTGAGCCGGTCGTGCACGACCTCGGTGAGGGGGACGAGCTGGTTGCGGGGGTAGGGCCACTGGGCGAGGTCGGAGATCGTGCGCTTCTCGACCCGTTCCGGCACGTCCGCGTACCGCGGCGTGACGGCCCGGATGTGGCCGTCCTCGTACGCCACCTCGTACATCGACGGGACGTACACGCCGTCGACGTGGGACAGCTCGCGCAGCACGGCCTCGCGGCTGCCCTCGGTGCGGCCGGACGCCTTCCACTCGCCGACGACCTGGGTGATCTCGGAGACGACCTCTTCGCCGTCTCCCAGCACGACGAAGTCGAGGAAGTCGGCGAGAGGCTCGGGGTTGTACGTGCAGTGGCCGCCGGCGGCGACGAGCGGGTGCTCGGGCCGGCGCTCCGCGGCCCGCACCGGCACCCCGGCGAGGTCGACGCAGTTGAGCAGGTTGGTGTAGGTGAGCTCAGCCGACAGGTTGAACGCCAGCACGTCGAACTCGTGGCCGGGACGGTGCGTGTCGACCGAGAACAGCGGGATGCGCTCGCGCCGCATCACCGACTCGAGGTCGCCCCACGGCGCGTACGAGCGTTCGGCCAGGGCGTCGTCGCGCTCGTTGAGGATCTCGTAGAGGATCTGCAGGCCCTGGTTGGGCAGCCCGATCTCGTACGTGTCGGGGTAGGTCAGCAGCCACGACACGGTGCGCTGACCAGGGACGGGACGCTGCGCGCCCAGCTCGAGCCCGATGTAGCGGGCCGGCTTCTCCACGCCCGCGAGATGCGGTTCGAGCTGCGTCCAGACAGATGACATGTGCACCCAAGGGTAGCGGGGTGCCGCTCCGTGCCCCGAACCCCGCGCGCAGCGGTCGACGCCGCTCTGGTCACGCACCGTGAACGGCGCTGGTCACGACCGTGGTTGCGGGGGTGGCCGCCACCTGTCGATCAGGACCGCAGCGGCCGGTGCCGATAGCATCCGCGCGGTGGGGAACCTTGTCGCTGGGAAGGCGACGGCCGAGGTGGCGGCCGGCGATGCGCGAGCGAACGGCGGCGGGGCGCTGCCGTCCGACGGCGCAGGCGGGCCACGGGTCCGCAGCGCGATCCCGACGATCCACCGCTGGCGCGACCTCGACCGGCACGACCGGCGATGGGCGCTGGCCGTGGGCGCGGCGCTGCTGCTCGCTCCCCTGGCGGCGCTCGTCCACTACGTCCCGGACTGGGCGCCGGCAGGTGACCCGGCGTTGATGGGGCTGCGGTCGCTCGACGTCGGCACCGCCGCCACGCCGCTGATCGGGCAGCCCTCGGCGTCGAGCGCCTACACCGAGGGCGTCCGGAACGTCCACCATCCCGGTCCCCTGCACTTCTACCTCATGGCCGTGCCCGTGCGGGTGCTGGGCGGGGCGTTCGGCATGCTCCTCGTGTCCGTGCTCATCACCGGCACCTGCCTGGCGGCCTCGGCGTGGGCGGTGTTCCGCCAGCTGGGCCGGCGCGCCGGGGTCGTGGCCGCCGGCGCTCTGGCGATGGTGGCCTTCACCACCGGCGCGTCGTCGCTCGTCGACCCGACCAGCTCCAACATCTCGGGGTACCCGCTGCTGGCCAGCACCGTGCTGCTGTGGTGCGTCGCCTGCGGCGACCTCCGCCTCGTGCCCGCCGCCGCTGGCGCCGTCTCGTTCACCGCCCAGCAGCACCTCGCCGTCGTGCCTGCGACCCTGGTCCTGTCGGTCGGGGCGGTCGCGCTGCTGGCGGTGACCGGATGGCGGCGAGGCTGGTGGCACGACCGTGCCCGCCGCCGTGACCTGGCCCGGTCCAGCGCGTGGGCGGGGGCGGTCGCCCTGGTGCTG
>JAFGPU010000123.1 GCA_016936035.1 Acidimicrobiales bacterium | reverse complement strand
CTCGTCGGGGAAGCGGACCATGGCGCTCAGCTTCACGCCGTCGCGCATCTCCAGGTACTGGAAGCCCTCCTCCAGCGACGAGCCGGGCACGACGTTGCCCAGGATGTCGAGCCGGGCGCCGGTGAGCTGCTGGTCGTCGTAGAGCGCCGGGTCGGGCAGGTCGTCGCGCCCGGCGACGGTGACGACCGGCGACGCCAGCCGGGGCTCGGCGCTCTCGTCGACGACGACGTAGCGACCGGGTGCCACGACGGTGCCGCCCACGACGTCGAGCTCGTCGATGTCGAGATCCTTGCCGGAGGGCATCGTGACGTGGTCCGGCGGCACGTAGGCGAAGTGGGCCTGGCCGTGGGCGTCGGCCAGCAGGGTGATCAGCTTGCTGCGACCCGTGCCGTACAGCGTGAGGGGCTCGCCGGGCGTGGCCCCGGTGACGGTGATCTGCTCGACACCGGTCCGCACGTCCCACGGCGCCTCGTCGGTGCCTTGGAGCAGGCCGTGGAAGCCGCGGTCGTCACGGCCACCGGCGCCGTGCCCGCCCTCGGGCGGATCGGCGGGCCACGGCGGACGGCACGCCCCCATGGCCATCGCCAGCACCAGCACAAGCGCCAGCCCCGTGAGCCCGCGTGCCCTCGACCGATCCCGCATGTCCCCCCCTTGGTGACCGACTGGCCCGCCGGTGTGCCGGGCCACGTCGCCACCCCACCCTAGGGTGTACCTGCACTCGGTGTGCGACAAGCGGGCCAGACGGCGACGGGGTGCCGGCCACGCCCTCGCCGGCCGGCACCCCGTCGATGATCGTGACCTCGAGGGTCGGTCAGTCCACTCGCTCGATGATGGTGGCGTTCGCCATGCCGCCGCCCTCGCACATCGTCTGCAGGCCGTAGCGGCCGCCGGTGCGCTCGAGCTCGTTGAGCAGCGTCGACAGCAGCTTGGTGCCGGAGCAGCCGAGCGGATGGCCCAGCGCGATGGCACCGCCGTTGACGTTGACCTTGGCCATGTCGGCGCCGGTCTCGCGCTGCCAGGCCAGGACGACCGAGGCGAACGCCTCGTTGACCTCGAACAGGTCGATGTCGTCGACGGTCAGGCCGGCCTTGTCGAGCACCTTGGCGGTCGACGGGATGGGGCCGGTGAGCATGGTGACCGGGTCGACGCCGGCGAGGGCGAACGTGTGGAACCGGGCCCGGGGGCGCAGCCCCAGCTCGGCCGCCTTCTCCTCGCTCATGATCAGGGCGGCCGAGGCGCCGTCGGTGATCTGGCTCGAGTTGCCGGCGGTCACCTTGCCGTCGGGCTTGAACGCCGGCTTCAGGTTGGCGAGCGTCTCGGCGGTGGTGCCCTCGCGGATGCCCTCGTCGGCGGTGACCAGCTCGTCGGACTCGCTGACGTCGCCGGTCTCCTTGTCGCGGTGCTTGGCCCGGACGGGGACGATCTCGTTCTCGAACCGGCCCTCGGCGGTGGCCTGGGCGGCGCGGCGCTGGCTCTCGGCCCCGAACGCGTCGAGGTCTTCGCGGGTCAGGCCCCACTTGTCGGCGATGAGCTCGGCCGAGATGCCCTGGGGCACCAGGCCGCCGACGTCGGCGTAGCGCTCGCCCACCCGGGGGCCGAAGGGAAAGCCGACCTTGCCGTCGCCCACCGACGCACCCATGGGGACCTGGCTCATGACCTCGACACCCGCCGCCACGACGACGTCGTGGGCGCCGGCCATGACGGCCTGGGCGGCGAAGTGGGCGGCCTGCTGGGACGACCCGCACTGGCGGTCGATCGTGGTGGACGGCACCTCTTCGGGCCACCCGGCGGCGAGGACCGCGTTGCGGCCGACGTTGAGCGACTGGGCGCCGACCTGCATGACGCAGCCCATGATGACGTCCTCGACGACGGCCGGGTCGATGCCGGTGCGCTCGACGAGGGCGGACAGGGTCTCTGCGGCGAGGTCGGCCGGGTGCCACCCCGACAGTCGGCCGTTGCGCTTGCCTCCGGCGGTGCGGACGGCATCGACGATGACGGCGTTGGGCATAAGTGCTCCTTTGTCTCGCCGCCCCACCGCGACACCACGTCGTGGCTCCGGTCGGTCGGGCCGGCTCACTTGACCGTTCGGTCAAGCCAGTGTGCCCAGGCCCCGGGCGCCGTCGCAACCCGACCACGGCGAGTGAGACGGGTTCCGCGCCCGCTACGTTGTGACCCGAGGCACACGAGGCGAGACAGGGGTTCCAGTGGACACCGTCACAGATCACGAGACGATCGCCCGGCGCATCGACGACGAGGTCGCCGGCCAGACCATCGCCAGCCGCTGGCTCGACACGGTCGCCGCCCACCCCGACCGGGTGGCCCTGCGCGCCAAGGACGGCGACGCCTGGGTGGAGACGACGTACGCCGAGCTCGCCGACCGGGTGGCCCGCACGGCCGCCGGCCTGCAGTCGCTCGGCGTGGGCACAGGCGACCGGGTCGTGCTCATGATGCGCAACATCCCCGAGTTCCACGTCGTCGACCTGGCCGTCACGCTGTGCGGCGCCACCGCCATCTCGATCTACAACTCCTCGGCTCCCGAGCAGATCGCCTACCTGGTGGGCCACAGCGGCGCCAAGGTCGCCGTGGTCGAGGACATGGGCTTCGCCGAACGGTTCGCCGCCGTGCGCGAGCAGCTGCCCGACCTCGAGCACCTCGTCCTGCTGTCCGACCCGGAGGGCCTGGCCGGCGACGACATCGTGCCCGCCGCCACCCTGACCGAGGACCACGACCCGATCGACCTGCACACCGCCGCAGCCCGGATCACGCCGGACATGCTGGCCACCGTCATCTACACGTCCGGCACGACCGGCCCGCCCAAGGGCGTCATGCTCACCCACCGCAACATCGTGTGGACCGTCCAGGGCTACCTCGACCTCGTGGGCATCGACCCCGCCGGGTTCCGGGTCGTGTCGTACCTGCCCATGGCGCACATCGCCGAGCGCATGGTCGGCCACTACATGGCCCTCATCGGCGGATTCGAGGTGTCGACCTGTCCCGACCCCTCGCTCATCGCCACCTACGCCCGCGAGGTGCACCCCGAGACCATGTTCGGCGTGCCCCGCGTGTGGGAGAAGATCCACGCCGGCGTGCAGGCGGCCCTGGCGGCCAACCCGGAGGCGAAGCAGAAGTTCGACGAGGCGGTCGCCGCCGCCGGCCCGATCGTCGAGCGCCGCACCGCCGGCACCGCCACCGACGAGGACGAGGCCACCTGGCAGTTCCTCGACGAGGTCGCGTTCCGCAACGTGCGCGAGCTGATCGGCCTCGACGCGGTCCAGTTCGCCGTCTCGGGCGCCGCCCCCATCCCGCCCGAGCTGCTCGGCTGGTTCCGGGCCATCGGGGTGCCCATGTCCGAGGTCTACGGGCTGTCCGAGACCACCGGCCCGATGACGTGGGACCCCTACGAGGTGCGGGTCGGCACCGTCGGGCGGGCGTTCCCCGGCGTCGAGGTCTTCCTGGCCGACGACGGCGAGGTGCTGTGCCGGGGCGGCAACGTCTTCGCCGGCTACCTCGACGATCCCGACAAGACGGCCGCGGCGCTCGACGACGACGGCACCTTCCACTCCGGCGACATCGGCGTGATCGACGACGACGGCTACCTGCGCATCATCGACCGCAAGAAGGAGCTCATCATCACCGCCGGGGGCAAGAACGTCAGCCCCGCCAACCTCGAGGCCGCGCTCAAGACCATCCCCGCCATCGGTCAGGCCTGCACGGTCGGCGACCAGCGCCCGTTCGTGTCGGCACTGGTGGTGCTCGACCCCGACGTCGCGCCCGGCTGGTTCGCCGAGCGCGGCATCGAGGCCGCGAGCATCGCCGAACTGGCCGACGACCCCCGCGCCCACGACGAGCTGCAGCGAGCGGTCGACGAGGTCATGACCCGGTTCAGCAACGCGGAGCGCGTCAAGAAGCTGACGGTGCTCGGCAACGACTGGCTCCCGGACGGCGACGAGCTCACCCCCACCTCCAAGCTCAAGCGGCGCAGCATCCTGGCCAAGTACGCCGACCGCATCGAGGCGCTGTACGACTAGGCCCGGAGGGCTGACGGCCCTCCCCGGTCATGCAGCGCGACTGCCCCGGGCACTGGCCAGCTGGACCTGGGCCCGCGCCGGTCGGCGGAGTGGATCGGTCTGCGGCGCGGGCCGTCAGCCCGCTGAGCTGCCGGCTGCCGTCGAGGTGGTGGATCCCTCGTCGTCGGGGTCGTCGGGGTCGGCGGTGACGGCGGCGCCGTTCAGTGCCGACTCGCAGATCTCGAGCTTGGTGACCGACGTCCACGGCGCCCCGACGCTGCCGCCGTCACCGCGGACGTGCGCGAACGCGACCACCTCGCCGTCCCGTTCGACCTGCACGTAGGGGTCGTCGGTGGCGTCGCTCAACCGCTGCGCCGGGTAGCCGCGCGGCGCCGAGATCGCGTCGCCGTCCGCCAGGTGCGCGCCGATGGCCTGGCGCACGGCAGCGATGATCGTGCCCTCGGGCGGCTCCACCGGGAAGTCGCGCTGGATCTCGATGTCGGCGTGGTCGCACGCCAGACCCGGCTCGACGTAGTAGCCGCTCGGGTCGACCAGGTCGACGCGCCGGCGCTGGGGCTCGCCGTCGATGTCGCAGCCGACGGTGAGCTCGCCCGGCGGCACCGGCTGGCGCACGTTGCTCACGCCGACCGGCACCGCGATGTCGCCCGAGGACCAGCCGTTGCCCTCGACGTGGAGGTGCGTCTCGCTGTCGAGTTGGTTGACGACGCGGATGTGCATGCCGTCGCGCTCGGGGCGCACCGAGGCCACGGGCACCACGATGCCCTCCTGCTCGCACCGCACCTCCAGGCGGCGGGGCAGCTCGGCGGGGGCGCCCGCAGGTGCCACGTCCTCCGAGGCGGTGACCTTGTCCCCGCCGTCGCCCAACCCGCTCGAGATCAGCGGTGCGCCGACGGCGAGCACCGCCAGCACCGCCGCCGTGGCGACAGCTCCACGGCGGCGGCGCAGCCGGCGGTGCCGGCGAGCGGCGACCCGTTCGAGTCCGTGCTCAGAAGGATCACCGGCGAGGGATGCGATGCGTTCGAGCCGGGACCGAAGGTCGGGATCATCGGTCACCCTCCCGGCCCCACGTCCGGCTGGTCGCGGCGGACCAGGACGGCGCGCGCCTGGCTCACGAGCACCCGGACGGTGGCGGGTCGGACACGCATGATGCGGGCGGCGTGGCTCGCATCGCAGTCGAGCAGTTGGGTCAGCACCACGGCCTCGCGCTGGCGGGGCGTGAGCTCGGCCAGCGCCCGGGCCACGTGGTCGCGATCGGCGGCGACGTCCGCCGGCTCGGGGGTCGGCGGCGGCGTGGTGTGCACGACGACGTCGACGATGCGGCGAGCGGCGCGCACGGCCCGCCGGGTGGCGCTGTGGTGGGCGTTGAACGCCGTGCGGAACAGGTAGCCGGCCGGGTCGTCGAGCGCCGAGACGCGCTCCCAGCGCTCCCACACCCGGCAGAAGGCGTGCTGGGCGAGGTCCTCGGCCTGGTCGCTG
>JAFGPU010000551.1 GCA_016936035.1 Acidimicrobiales bacterium | reverse complement strand
GTGCCGTCGACCGCGTCGGCGGTGCGGGGCTTCCGGTCGACGCCGGGGGTCGGCGCCCAGGCACTGGCGCTCGCTCCCGGCCGCGGCACGCTCGACGACCTCGTCGCCGATGTCGACCACGGCGTGCTGGTGCAGTCGATGACCGGCCTGCACTCGGGGGTGAACCCGGTGTCGGGCGACTTCTCGGTGGGGGTCGAAGGCGTGATGGTGCGCGACGGCAACCGGGCCGAGCCCATCCGCGAGGCGACGGTGGCGTCGACGTTGCAGCGCCTGCTGCTCGACGTGGCCGCCGTCGGCGGCGAGCGCGAGTGGACGCCGGGGGGCACGGGCGCCGCGCCGCTGGTCATCGCCGGCGTGACGCTCAGCGGCACCTGACGCACCCTGGGCGAGCTTTCGCCCGCTGACGGTCACCGCACGGGGCCGGCACCGCACCGCTAGCGTTTCGGGTTGCGAGGCCCCCCGCCCTTCGGTGAGCATGCGTGGCCCACCGGGCGGCGCCGGGCGCTGCCACGACCCACAGCGACGGGGACCGTGTCGATCCTTCACGCCATCATCCTGGGCATCACCCAGGGGCTCTCGGAGTACCTGCCCATCTCGTCGTCGGGCCACCTCGTGCTGGTCCCCTGGCTGTTCGGCTGGGACGACTTCGCCGGCGACCAGTCGCTGTCCAAGACGTTCGACGTCGCACTGCACGTCGGCACGCTCGGCGGCGCGATCGCCTACTTCCGCAAGGACATCGTGCGGCTGGCCGCCTCCGCGTTCCTGGCGCCCCGGTCCAAGGACGGCCGCCTCGGCTGGCTCATCGCGGTGTCGGCGGTGCCGGCCGCCATCACGGGCGCGCTGTTCGCCGACACCATCGAGGAGAACACGGGCCAGATCTGGCTGATCGCCGTCATGCTCATCGTCGGTGCGCTGCTGCTGGCCTGGGCCGACGGGGTGCGGGGCAAGCGCACCATCGACGAGGTGTCGCTGAAGGATGCCCTGCTCATGGGCGTCGGCCAGGCGGTGGCCCTGCAGCCCGGGGTGTCGCGTTCGGGCGTGACGATCACGGTCGGCCGCTTCACCGGCCTGGGGCGCGACGGCGCCGCCCGGTTCGCCTTCCTGATGAGCCTGCCGATCACGGCCGGGGCGCTCATCTTCAAGTACGTCGACGTGCAGGGCGAAGGCGGCATCCCGAGCGACATGGTCGCCCCGTTCGCCTGGGGCATCGTCGCCTCGGCCATCACCGGCTACATCGCCGTGTGGGGCACGCTCAAGCTCATCCGCACCCGCTCGTTCGCGCCGTTCGTGCTGTACCGGCTGGTGCTCGGCGCCTCGGTGCTGTTGCTGCTGGCCACCAGCTTCCGCTGACGGGCGCGCCCACCCGGAGCGGCCGGCCGTCACCCGCCCACCAGGGCGAGCACGACCGATCCGCCCGCGAGCGCCCAGGCGACCCGGGGTGCGTCGGGCGCGGGCACGGCGACGGTGACCTCCTGGTCGTCGACATCGACGACCGTCGCCCCTTCGACCAGGGGGAACGCGGGGTCGCCACCGCCGCTGTCGACGCCTGCCGGCACGACGGTGAGCACGTCGACCCGGTCGCCAACGGCCAGGGGCGGCGTGCCCGTGGGGCCCGCCGGCACCGCCACCGCGCGCTGGCCGGGCGGCACCAGCGCCGCTGCGCCGGCGAGGCCGTGGCGCCCGAGGCGCGCGGCGACGAGTGGCTCGCCCGCCATGATCGCCTGGCGGACGACAGCGCCTTCGGGCGCCTCGGCGAGGTCCGCCTCGGTGATGACCGCCTCGGGAAGGTCGCGCCAGGTGACGTCGCCGCCGTCGACGACCTCGCCGGGCGCCAGGTCGTGGGCGGCCACCGCGACGGTGCGCGACCGGCCCCACCGGTCGCGCGCCGCCCCCGCCTCGTCGACGAGGGAGGCGACGGTCAGGGCCGTGGCGAGAGCCAGCAGGGCCACGGCGCCGCGCCGGATCGCGGGTCGGGCGAGGGCTCGCCGGGCGCGCACGAGCAGGACGATCGGGGTGGGTGACACGGTTCCTCCGCAGGCGAGGGGTTCGGCGGGGGAAGCCGTCCGGGACGCTAGCGCGTGGCGGTGATCAGTCCTCGACGAGCTCGGCCGGCAGCAGCTCGACCGCGCGGAACAGCACCTTGCGGATCACGTCCGCGTTGCGCTCGAGCGTGGCCATGACCTCGTCGATGGTCACGGGCTCGACCCCGGGCATGCCGTCGAGGCCCACGTCGTAGTCGGTGATGAGCGCCACGGCCGCGTACGGCACCCCGATCTCGGTGGCGAGCACGGCCTCGGGCATCTGGGTCATGTTGATGACGTGCCAGCCCTGCGCGCTGTACCAGCGTGACTCGGCGCGCGTCGAGAAGCGCGGGCCCTCCATGACCACGACGGTGCCGCCGTCGTGCACGGTGACGCCCTCGGCTCGGCAGGCCTCGACGGCCACGGCGCGGAGCCGGTCGTCGTAGGGGTCGGCGAAGCTGACGTGGTCGACGGGCGCCCACCCGTCGGGCGAGTCCGGCCCGTGGTGGAACGACGACTCGCGCCCGGTCGTGCGGTCGAAGATCTGGTCGAGCACCACGAACTCGCCCGGGTGGATGTCGGGCTGCAGCGAACCCGAGGCGCAGGGGCCGAAGATGGCGCGCACGCCCAGCTCGCGCATGGCCCAGGCGTTGGCGCGGTACGGCACCCGGTGCGGCGGGAGCTCGTGGTTGCGCCCGTGCCGCGGCAGGAAGGCGACCCGGCGGCCCGCGACCTCGCCGA
The DNA here is from genome assembly GCA_016936035.1 of Acidimicrobiales bacterium. GTDB lineage: Bacteria > Actinomycetota > Acidimicrobiia > Acidimicrobiales > VFJN01 > ZC4RG19. Next base: position 856 of record JAFGPU010000551.1, on the reverse strand, counting down.
CGGTCACCGGCGCCGCGGGCGGGCCGTACGGCGTCTCGACGGTGACCTCTTCGACGTCGTCGAGCAGCGAGTACAGCCCCGAACCCCCGTAGATGCCGATGTCCGCCCGGCGAGCGTTCCCCCCAGAGGCGCTCACGCCGTCGCGGCCTCGGTCGTGGTCGACGAGGTCGACCCGCTGTCCGACGACGAGGAGTCGGAGGAGGACGAGCTGTCGGACGGCGAGGCCGACCCGCTGTCGGACGACGACGAGGTCTTCGAGGTCGAGGACGTGCCGCCCGAGGACGACGAGCGGCTGTCGGTCTTGTAGAACCCGCTGCCCTTGAAGGCGATGCCGACCGGGTTGAAGACCTTCTTGAGGGTGCCTCCGCAGGCGGGGCAGTCGGTGAGGGGGTCGTCCGAGAACGCCTGGACGACCTCGAGGTGCTCGCCACAGCTCTTGCAGCGGTATTCATAGGTGGGCATCTGGGCTCCGAATCGGCCGTCCCCGCAGGGAATTAGCAGTCGCGACGTGAGAGTGCCAATGCTAGCCCGCGCCCGGCGAACGGCGCACGCGCCGGGCGCAGCTGCACTCGGCCCCGGGCCGGTCGCAGCCCTACCATCGCACCCTCGTGCTGGCCTCCACCCCCACCGCCGGTGCCGCGACGGCCTGGCTGGTCGCGGCCTACCTCCTCGGGACGTTCCCCACCGCCCACCTCGTGGGCCGGTGGCGCGGTGTCGACCCCACCCGCGCCGGCTCGGGCAATCCGGGCGCCACCAACGTGCTGCGCACCGCGGGACGGCGCGCCGGAGCCCTCACGCTCGCGGGCGACGTCGCCAAGGGGGCGTTGGCGGCGGCGGTCGGGTGGTCGGTCGGCGG
>JAFGPU010000015.1 GCA_016936035.1 Acidimicrobiales bacterium | reverse complement strand
GTCGAGGTGATCGCCCTGGCCGTCGACGTCGGGCAGACGAGCGACGACTGGGACGTGATCCGCCAGCGCGCCCTCGGCGCCGGTGCCGTCGAGGCGGTGGTGGTCGACGCCCGCGACGAGTTCGCGCGCGAGTACTGCACCCCGGTGCTCAAGGCCAACGCCCTCTACGAGGGCCGGTATCCGCTGGTGTCCGCCCTGTCGCGACCCGTCATCGTCAAGCACCTGGTGGCCGCCGCCCGCGAGCACGACGCCGACGCGGTGGCGCACGGCTGCACCGGGAAGGGCAACGACCAGGTGCGCTTCGAGGTGTCGACACGGGCGCTGGCGCCCGACCTCGAGGTGCTGGCGCCGGTCCGCTCGTGGGGCATGACCCGCGAGGAGTGCATCCACTACGCCGACGAGCACGACATCCCGATCACCGCCACCAAGGAGAAGCTGTACTCGATCGACGACAACCTGTGGGGCCGGGCGATCGAGTGCGGCGAGATGGAGGACCCGTGGGCCGTCCCGCCGTCAGGCGTGTGGCAGATGACCGAGCCCACCGAGACCGAGCCCACCGACCTCGTCGTGGGCTTCACCGAGGGCGTGCCCACCTCGGTCGACGGTGAGGCGCTCGGCATCGCCGAGATGGTGGCGCGGCTCAACCAGCGTGTCGGCTCCTACGGCTGGGGCCGCATCGACATGGTCGAGAACCGCCGGGTCGGCATCAAGAGCCGCGAGACCTACGAGTGCCCGGCCAGCCTGGCGCTCATGATGGCGCACGCCGACCTCGAGTCGATCTGCCTCGAGCGCGACCTGCAGCGCGAGAAGAGCCGCCTCGAGCCCCGCTACGCCGAGCTGGTGTACGACGGCCTGTGGTTCAGCCCGCTCAAGCAGGCGATCGACGCGTTCGTCGACGAGAGCCAGCGCTTCGTCACCGGCGAGGTGCGCCTGCGGCTCGCCCCGGGCTCGTGCCAGGTGACCGGGCGCCGCAGCCCGCACAGCCTCTACGACTACGGCCTCGCCACCTACGACTCCGCCGACAGCTTCCGCCACGAGGACAGCGAGGGCTTCGTCCGCCTGTGGGGCCTCGGCATCCAGACGTGGGCCGGCGTGCAGGGGACGGGCGCGTCGTGAGGCCGCGGTGCAACGGGGCCGGCGAGACGATCGGGGCGCGCCCGTGAGCACGCTGTGGCACGGCCGCTTCGAGGGCGGGCCGGCGGCCGACCTGCTCGCCTTCACCGTCAGCCTCGACTACGACCGGCGCCTGGCCGCCGACGACCTGGCGGGCAGCCGGGCGCACGTGCGGGGCCTCGGTCGCGCCGGGTTGCTCACCGACGACGAGGTGGGCGTCGTGCTCGCGGCCCTCGACCGGGTCGAGGACGAGCTCCGCTCGGGGTCGTTCACGTTCGAGCCCACCGACGAGGACATCCACACCGCCATCGAGCGGCGGGTCACGGCGCTGGCCGGGCCCGCCGGCGCCAAGCTGCACACGGGCCGCAGCCGCAACGACCAGGTCGCCACCGACCTGCGCCTGTGGACCAAGCGCGAGCTGACCGAGGTCGCCCGCCGGGTCGTGGCCCTGCAGCGCACGTTGCTCGACCGGGCGGGCGAGGTCGGGCCCGCCTACCTGCCCGGCTACACCCACCTGCAGCGCGCCCAACCCGTCGCCCTCGCCCACCACCTGCTGGCCCACGGCTGGGCCCTGGCCCGCGACGTCGACCGCCTGGTCGACTGCCGCCGCCGGCTCGACGTGTCGCCGCTCGGCGCCGGTGCGCTCGCCGGATCGTCGCTGCCGCTCGACCCCGACGCCACCGCCGACGACCTCGGGTTCGCCGGCCGCTTCGAGAACAGCCTCGACGCGGTGAGCGACCGCGACTTCGTCGCCGAAGCACTGTTTGCGCTGAGCCTGCTCGCGGTCCACCTGTCGCGGATGGGCGAGGAGATCATCCTCTGGTCGACCGACGAGTTCGGCTTCGCCCGACTCGACGACGCGTACGCGACCGGCTCGTCGATGCTGCCCCAGAAGAAGAACCCCGACATCGCCGAGCTCGCCCGGGGCAAGGCGGGGCGGGTGATCGGCGACCTCACCGGGGTCCTCGCCACGCTGAAGGGACTGCCCCTCAGCTACAACCGCGACCTCCAGGAGGACAAGGAACCCCTGTTCGACGCCGTCGACCAGGTGTCGCTCGCCCTCACGGCCATGAGCGGGCTCTACGGCAGCCTGACCTTCGACGTCGAGCGCATGCAGCAGGCGGCCGATTCGCCGTACGCGGCGGCGATCGACCTGGCCGAGCTGCTGGTCGAGCAGGGCACGCCGTTCCGCGACGCGCACGCGCTGGTCGGTGCGCTCGTGCGCGACAGCCTCGAGCGGCACGTGCCGCTCGCCGAGCTCGTCGAGGCCCACCCGGACCTGGGCGCCGCGGGCGCGGCGCTGCTCGAGCCCGGCCACCCGGTCACACGCCGGACCACACCGGGGGGCGCGGGCCCGACCCCGCTCGTGGCGCAGCTCGACCGGTTCACGCGGCGGCTCGACGCCGACGCGGAGCGCATCGGCTGATGGCCCCCGGCGCGGGCCTGCCCGCCGCACTGGCCCGCTCGTTCTTCGGGCGTGACCCGCGGGAGGTCGCGCCCGACCTGCTCGGCAAGCTGCTCGTGCGGTCCGACGGTGACGGCCCGCCCCGCGCCGGCCGCATCGTCGAGGTCGAGGCGTACTGCGGCGGCGCCGACCCGGGCAGCCACGCGTACCGCGGCATGACCGCCCGCAACCGCACGATGTTCGGCCCCGCGGGCGGCCTGTACGTCTACTTCACGTACGGCATGCACTGGTGCGCCAACGTCGTGTGCGGCGACGAGGGCGAGGGCGTGGCCGTGCTGCTGCGGGCGCTGGCGCCGGTGGCGGGCGTCGAGGCCATGTTCGCCGCACGCCCGCGGGCGCGGCGCGAGACCGACCTGTGCAGCGGGCCCGCCAAGCTGTGCCAGTCGTTCGGCCTGGACGGCACCTTCGACGGCGCGGACCTCGTGGCCGCCGACCGCGGGGTGTGGGTGGGGGACGACGGCACGGCGCCGCCGGACGAGCCGTTCCAGACCACGCGCATCGGCCTGTCGGCGGGCGCGGACCACCCCTGGCGCTGGTGCGTACCGGGTGATCCGCACGTGTCGGGGCCGGCGCGCCGGCGCGGCACCGCTGCCTCCACCTGATGACAGGTGGATGACAGCGGGCGCTGACACGATCGTGTGGCTGCCGCCGCCGCTAGTGTCCCGGCCCACATGGGCGGGTTCGTCGATGCGGTCCTGGGGTTCCCGGCGGTGATCTTCACCGTCCTCCTCGTGCCCGTGGTCCTGTACTGGGCGACGGTGCTCGCCGGCGCGCTCGACGTCGACCTGCTGGGCGACATCGGGGGCGAGGGGCCCGACGTCGGGCTCGACCCCGACGCCGATGCGGCGGTCGACGGTGGCGACGGCGCCCTCAGCGGCTGGTGGCAGGCACTCGGCCTGGCCGGGGTGCCCGTGACCATCGTGGCCAGCCTGGTCGTGCTGTTCGGCTGGTTGGTGGCGCTCGTGGCGACGGCGGCCGCGGACGTGTGGGACGTCGCTGCCGTGGTGCGGCTGCTCGGGGGGCTGGTGACCATCGTGGTCGCCGCCGCGGCGGGGGCGCTCGCCGCCTCGGTCGTGGCCCGCCCGCTCGGCCGGGTGTTCGCCACCACCCAGGCCGAGTCGCGCACGGCGTTCGTCGGTCGCACCTGCATCGTCCGCACGGCCGAGGTCACCGCGACGTTCGGCCAGGCCGAGGCCGCGGACCCGTCGGGTGCCACGGTGCTCGTGCCGGTGCGGGTTGCACGGCAGGACGGCAGGGCGGGCGTACCGTCGCTCCGCCGCGACGACGAGGCGCTCATCTTCGACTACGACCCGGCGGCCGAGGTGTTCCTCGTCTGCCCGGTCGACGACGCGCTCGGGGCCGGCGCCGACGGCCTCCCATGAACTGGTCGATCCGCGGGGAGAGCTTGCGATGTCAGATGTGGTGATCACAGGGTTGCTGGTGGTGGCGGTCGTGCTGGCCGCGGTGGTGATGGGCACGCTGGTGATGGTCTCGCGCCTCTACCGCAAGGTCGAGCAGGGCAAGGCGCTGATCGTCAGCACCATGCGCTCGGTCAAGGTCACCTTCACGGGCCAGGTCGTGCTGCCGATCGTGCACAAGGCCGAGGTCATGGACATCTCGGTCAAGACGATCGACATCGATCGGCGGGGCACCGAGGGCCTGATCTGCCGCGACAACATCCGCGCCGACATCAAGACCACGTTCTTCGTGAAGGTGAACAAGACCGCCGACGACGTCATCAAGGTGGCGCAGTCGATCGGGTGCGCCCGGGCCTCCGACCAGCGCACGCTCGACGAGCTCTTCAACGCCAAGTTCGCCGAGGCGCTGAAGACCGTGGGCAAGCAGCTCGACTTCGTCGACCTGTACACCAAGCGCAACGAGTTCCGCGACCACATCGTCGCCGTCATCGGCACCGACCTGAACGGGTACGTGCTCGAGGACTGCGCGATCGACTTCCTCGAGCAGACCCCCCTCAGCAGCCTCGACCCGAAGAACATCCTCGACGCCCAGGGCATCCGCAAGATCACCGAGCTGACCGCGCTCGAGTCGGTGCTCACCAACGAGTTCCAGAACACCGAGCGCAAGCAGATCACCAAGCAGAACGTCGAGGCCACCGAGGCCATCCTCGAGCTCGAGCGCCAGCAGGCCGACGCAGAGGCCCGCGCCAACCGCGAGATCGAAACGGTCAAGGCCCGCGAGAGCGCCGAGATCCTACGGGTCCAGGCCGAGGAGAACCTGAAGAGCGAGACGGCCCGCCTCGCCACCGAGCAGCAGGTGTCGGTGCAGCAGGAGAACCTCCAGCGCGAGGTGGCCGTCGCCACGCTGAACCGCGACCGGGTGGTGGCCGTCGAGCGCGAGCGCATCGAGAAGGACCGCCTGCTCGAGGTGATCGCTCGCGACCGCGAGGTCGAGCTGAACACGATCGCCAAGGACAAGGAGGTCGAGGTCGAGAAGCGCAACATCGCGGACGTCGTGCGCGAGCGCGTCGTGGTCGAGAAGACGGTCGTCGAGCAGGAAGAGGCGATCAAGCGCCTGCAGGCGGTGGAGGAGGCCAACCGCCGGAAGGAGGCGACCATCATCGCCGCCGAGGCCGAGGCGCAGGAGGGCCTGGTCAAGGACATCAAGGCCGCTGAGGCCGCCGAGAAGGCGGCGGCGCACATCGCCGGCGAGCGCCTGGCCCTGGCCGAGGCCGAGCTGCAGGCGTCCGACCTCGAGGCCAAGGCCAAGATCCGGCTCGCCGAGGGCGTCAAGGCCGAGACGGCCGCGCCGGGGCTCGCCGAGGTCGAGGTGCGCGAGCGCGATGCCGACGCGGTCGAGAAGCTGGGGATGGCCGAGGCACGGGTGAAGCAGGCCGACGCCGCGGCCCGCAAGGTGCAGGGCGAGGCCGAGGCCACGGTCGCCCGCGATCTCGGTGCCGCCGAGGGCGAGGCGATCGCCGCCCGACTGCGCGGCGAGGCCGCCGGGCTGACCGAGAAGGCCACGGCGATGGGCGCCCTCGACGACGCCAGCCGCGAGCACGAGGAGTACCGGCTGCGCATCGAGGCCGCGAAGGACGTGCAGCTCTCCGACATCGAGGCGCGCCGGTCCGTCGCGCAGAACCAGGCCGACGTGCTGGCCAAGAGCCTCGAGAAGGCCGACATCGACATCATCGGCGGCGACTCCGTGTTCTTCGACCGCATCGCTGGCGCGATCAGCATGGGCAAGGCGGTCGACGGGGCGATCGGGCACAGCCAGGCGGCCCAGGCCCTGGTCGGCGGCTACCTGGACGGATCCCGCGACCTGCCGGCCGATCTGCGGTCGATGCTCGGCGGCATCTCGAGCGCCGAGGTGCGCGACCTCACCCTCACGGCGCTGCTCACCAAGCTGATCGTCGCCGACGGGAACGGCGGGGGCGAGAAGCTCGCCAAGCTCCTCGACGAGGCCCGGGCACTGGGTCTCGACGAGGTGCGGGTCGGCGACCTCGCCTCCCAGTGAGCGCCGCCACCGCACCGGCACCGGCGACGCCCGCGGGCGGGCACGAGGACGGCTCGCCGGCGCACGACGCTGGCGGCAGCTACGAGCTCCTCCGGAGCAGGCTGGCCACCCAGGCCCGCGAGCTGGCGGGGCGAGCCCGCCGCCTCAACGAGGCTCGCGTCGAGCTGTTCGGATCGACCGAGATGGCGCTGGTCGGCAGCGCCCGCATCCGTACCGCCAACAACTGCGTGCCCCGCGACGCCGTGGCCGTCGGCGACATGGTGCTGTTCGGCTACAACGTGTTCATCGGCCTGCGCGCCGAGACCACGGTCGGTGACGTCCTCAGCCTGCACCGGCTCGTGCGCACCGACGGCGGCGCGTTCGAGCTGCACGACGTCGAGCCGGACGACCCGGGCAACTTCCTCGGCGATCCCGCCTTCGGCCGCGACTTCGCCGAGTTGTTCCGCTACTACAAGGACACCCGGCTGGTGCAGCTGCGCCGGCTCGAGGGCCGCGTGCTCGCCATCTTCCAGACGGGTCGCGCCGCGGGCGACCTCAAGGTGTTCCGGTGGGCGCTCGAGGCCGACGGCTCGGTGCGCTACCTCGACGACCGGGGCGAGCGCGAGCACGTGTTCCCTCCGGCCCACGACTTCGAGTGGACCGAGACGACCCGCGACGACCACGTGACCGGCCGCTACCCCCACGTGAGCGTCGCCGACGAGCTCTTCGTCGAGACGACCCGGGGCGAGCTCACGATCAAGGTCGAGAACAACACCGAGACCGGCGAGGGCATCTGGTCCGAGCCGGTCGACCAGCAGACCCAGGGCCTGGCCGACGCCGACATCCACTACGCGCGGCTCGGTGTGCTGCTGCTGCTGCGCATCCGCCCCTACAAGGAGGAGACCTGGCGGTACCTGGTGTTCAACACCCGCACCCGCTCGATCGACCGCATCGACGCCGTCGGCTCCGCCTGCCAGCAACTACCCGACGACCATGGGCTGATCTTCCCGGGCGGGTTCGTGCTCGGCACCGACGAGCGCAGGACGTTCGACGGGGACGTCGACTCGATGATCTTCGTCGAGGCCCGCCGGGCGCCCAACGGCGAGGACGTGCTCTACGCCTTCCACGAGCGCGCCAGCGGTCGCACCAACCTGCTGCCCTACAACCTCATCCGCAAGGACGTGCCCCAGCAGGTCACCTGCCACGGGTACGGCACCTTCGACGACGGCACGATGGTGGTGCTGCGGGCCGACAGCGACGAGCCCGGCCGCATCCACCCCCTCCAGATCTGGCGCACACCCTTCGCCACCGACGAGCACGCCGCCCGGGCGCCGGTGGGCGACTCGTTCCTGCAGGTGGTCGGCAACGCCGATCTCGTGCGCGCCATCAGCGACGCGACGTCGATCGAGGTGCTGGTCGCCGATCGCGAGCCGTCACGCACGGCGTACGAGGACCTCGTCGGGCGCGTCGGCCGCATGCAGGACGCCTACCACTGGATGGACGCCCCCGAGGTTGGCGACCTCGCCGCGCCCCTGCACGAGCTCCGGGCGACCGCCGAGCTCGTCATCGACGAGTTCGAGAAGGTGGCGGCGCTGCGGGCGCAGGCCGACGGCGCCGCCGACGGCACCGCCCGCGACCTCGCGACCCTCCAGCGCGAGCTGCGGGCCGAGGAGCGGCACACCGTCGCGGGGTTCGTCGACGCGCTGGGGCGCCTGCGATCGCTTCGCGGTCGGGTCGTGTCGTTGCGCGACCTCCGCCACGTCGACGTCGAGCGAGTGGGCGATCTCGAGGCCGAGATCGCCGAGAGCTTCGATTCCATCTCCGCCGACATGGTCGGCTTCGTCCTCGCCGACGGTGCGTTCGCCCCGTACCACGACCGCGTCGCGGCGCTCGAGGCCGAAGCGCGCGGCACCGCCACGGCATCGGACGCAATGCAGGTGGCCGACGGGCTGACCGCAGTCGCCGAGGAGATGGCACTGGTCACCGAGGTGATCGAGGGCCTGCGCATCGACGACGCCACCGACCGCACCCGCGTGCTCCAGGCCGTGTCCGAGGTGCTGGCGGCCGTGAACCGCGCCCGCTCGGCCGCCGAGGGCCGCCGCCGGGAGCTGGTCGCGACCGAGGGCGCGGCCGAGTTCGCCGCTCAGCTGGCGCTTCTCGCCGAGGCCGTGACCAGCGGCCTCGGGCTGGCCACCACGCCCGAGGCGTGCGACGACCAGCTGGCACGGGTGCTCGCCCAGCTCGAGGGCCTCGAGGCCCGCTTCGGGGGGTCCGACGACCACCTCGACCAGCTCGCGGCGCGGCGCGACGACGTCTACGAGGCGTTCACCGCGCGCAAGCAGGCGATGCTCGACGAGCGCCAGCGCCGAGCCGACCGCCTGGTCGCCAACGCCGAGCGCGTGCTCGCGACCGTGGCCCGACGAGGCGCCGACCTGGGGTCGCCCGACGAGGTCAACGCCTACTTCGCGGCCGACCCGATGGTCGAGCGGGTGCGCGACCTGTCGCAGCAGTTGCGGGCGCTGGGCGACGCCGTGCGGGCCGACGAGATCGACGGGCGGCTCACGTCCGCGCGGCAGGACGCCGGGCGCACGCTCCGCGACCGCCGCGACCTGTTCGAGGACGGCACCGACGTCATCCGCCTGGGGGGTCACCGGTTCTCGGTCACCACCGAGCCCGTCGACCTGACGGTCGTGCCCCGCGACGGCCACCTCGACCTGGCGGTCACCGGCACCGATTTCCGCCAGCGCCTCGACGACGCGGAGCTCGACGGCACGGAGCCGTACTGGCACCAGCGACTGGTGTCCGAGACCGACGACGTCTACCGGGCCGAGTACCTGGCCAGCGCCATGCTGGACGACGCGCAGCGGGGCGTGGCCGGGCTGTCGGTCGAGGGCCTGGTCGCGGCGGGGGCCGAAGGCGCCCTGCTCGACATCGTGCGCCGCTACGCCGCCGACCGCTACGACGAGGGCTACGAACGTGGCGTCCACGACCACGACGCCGCTCTCGTGCTGCATCAGCTGGTCCTCGCCCACGAGACCGCCGAGCTGCTGCGCTGGCCCCCGCGTCCTCGAGCGCTCGCCTGCCTGTACTGGGCGAGTGCCGCCGGCACCTCGCCGGCCCGCTCGTGGCAGCGTCGCGCCGCGAGCCTCGGTCGCCTCCGCGACGCGTTCGGCACGAGCCCGGCCATCGACGCCCTCCAGGCCGACATGGCCGCAGGCCTGGTGACCACGCTCGGTCCGGAGGGCGCCGGGCTCGAGGTCCACCCCGACGACGCCCGGTCCGCGGCCGCGTACCTGTTCGAGGAACTGGCCCAGCCCACGCTGCGGTTCGCGACCAGCGCCCAGGCGGTGGCGCTGCGCGACGCCCTGTGGGCGCACCTCGACCGCACCCACCAGCGGCGGGCGTTCGACGACGACCTCGCCGCCCTGAGCGAGCTCGACGGCGGGGACGTGGCGGCCGGGTGGCAACTGGTCCAGGCGTGGTTGCGGGGATTGCTCGCCGCCACCGACGACCCCGACCTCGCGGCACTGGCACCCGACCTCGACGAAGCCGCGGCCCTGATGCTCACCGACGGATCGGGGCGCGGGCCCCGCACGGAGCTGCCCCGCGCCGTCTCTTCGGCGTTGCGGACCACCACCGTCACCGGACTCGTCGGCCAGCACCCCCGGGTGGTCGACGGCACGCTCGCCCTGCGGCTCGACGAGGTCCTCGACCGCACCTCCCGGTTCCGCCAGCGGAACGTGCCGGGGTTCCGCCGGTGGACGGCGGCACGCGAGCGGGTCCTCGAGCGGGAGCGGCACCGCCTGCGCATCGACGAGCTGCGGCCCAAGGTCATGACCACGTTCGTGCGCAACCACCTGATCGACCGTGCGGTGCTGCCGCTCGTGGGCACCAACCTGGCGCGCCAGCTCGGCACGGTGGGCGAGGGGCGGCGCACCGACCAGAGCGGCCTGCTCCTGCTCGTGTCGCCACCCGGCTACGGCAAGACGATGCTGATGGAGTACGTGGCCAGCCGCCTGGGCCTGGTGTTCGTGAAGGTCAACGGGCCGGCGCTCGGCACGGCGGTGACCTCGGTCGATCCCCACGACGCCCCCGACGCCACGGCCCGCCAGGAGGTCGAGAAGATCAGCTTCGCCCTCGAGATGGGCAACAACGTGCTGCTCTACCTCGACGACATCCAGCACACCAGTCCGGAGCTGCTGCAGAAGTTCATCTCGCTGTGCGACGCCCAGCGGCGCATGGAGGGCGTGTGGGCGGGCCGGACCCGCACCTACGACCTGCGGGGCAAGCGGTTCGCGGTGTGCATGGCCGGCAACCCCTACACCGAGTCCGGCCTCCGATTCCAGGTGCCCGACATGCTGGCGAACAGGGCCGACGTCCACAACCTGGGCGACGTGCTCACCGGGCAGGACGACCTGTTCGCGCTCAGCTACGTCGAGAACGCGCTCACCGCCAACCCCGTGCTGGCGCCGCTCGCCGGTCGCGAGCTCGACGACGTGGCACTGCTGGTGCGCATGGCCGACGGCGACGACGTGGCCGCCGACCGCCTCAGCCACCCCTACAGCACGGTCGAGCAGACCGAGCTGGTCTCGGTGCTGCGCACCGTCCGCCGGCTCCAGGACGTGGTCATGGCCGTCAACCGCGCCTACATCGCGTCGGCGGGCCAGGACGACGCCTTCCGCTCGGAGCCCCCGTTCCTGCTGCAGGGCAGCTACCGCAACATGAACAAGCTCGTCGAGCGCGTGGTGCCGGGCATGAACGACGCCGAGGTCGAGGCCCTGCTCGACGACCACTACCGCGCCGAGGCCCAGACCCTGACGTCGGGCGCCGAGCACAACCTCCTCAAGCTGGCCGAGTTGCGGGGCCGGCTGCGGCCCGACGAGGCCGAGCGGTGGGCGCAGGTCAAGCGCAGCTACGCCCGGGTGCAGGCCATGGGCGACGGCGACGACCCCATGGTGCGCATCGCCGGCCAGCTCGGCCTGATCGGTGAACGCCTGGGAGACCTGCGGCCCTCGCCGGTCGGCGACGCCGGCAACAGCGATCGGGGGACGCCGTCGCGGTGACGGGCGCCGCGACGGCCCGGCGCGGCGTCAGGCGTCGCCGGGGGTGACGCAGGACGGCATGCGGTTGGCCTTCGCGAACTCGTCGATCCATCCGGTGACCTGGCGGCCCTCGCCGGCCTTCTCCGACACGAGCATGCGAGCGTCGGGGTCGGTGCGCAGGGCGGCGGCGTAGGCCTCGCGGTCGCCGAGGTAGGTGCGCCAGTCGCCCAGCCACTCGGTGGCCCGGCGGCGCTGGTCGCCGGCCGGGGCCAGGTCGACCATGCCGTCGAGGTCGTCGAGCATGTCGGCGAAGATGGCGTCGGCCCGGGTGAGCACGTCGGCGCGGTCGGCGGCCGACGCCGACTCGTTGGCGGCCGGCAGGGCCTCGACCTCGACCAGGGCGTCGGCGCAGCGGGCCTCGCCGGCCTCGGCGAAGGCGGGGTCGTCGAGCCGGTCGATGGGGGGTTGGCGTCCGGGCCCGAAGGCCAGGTAGATCACGTACAGCCACATCGCCACCAGCGCCAGGACGACCACGGCGAGCAGGGCGCGGGTCGGGCTCCACCAGCCGGAGTCGGACCCGGGCTCGTCGGGGGCGGGCCGGGTGTCGGTCATCACCGCCCCAGGCTCCCCGGCGGGCACCGCCGCCGTCCAGTCGGCGGCGGCCACCCCGGACGGCACGTGTCGGGACGCACCGGGTTGGACCCGGTGGGGCGGGAAGGGGACGATGTCTCCGTGACGGCAGACGACACGATCCTCGACGACCTCGAGGCCCGCGGCCTCGTCCAGGACAGCACCGACCGGGACGAGCTGGCGCGCCGGCTCGCCGAGGGACCCGTCACGCTGTACTTCGGGTGCGACCCCACGGCCGACAGCCTGCACGTCGGCAACCTCATCGGGCTGCTGGTGCTGCGCCGCTTCCAGGACGCCGGGCACCGACCCGTCGCGCTGGCAGGCGGGGCGACGGGCATGGTGGGCGACCCCGGCGGGCGCTCCGAGGAGCGCAACCTGCTCGACGACGCCACGCTCAGCGCCAACGTGGCGGCCATCAAGGCCCAGATGGCCCAGATCATCGACTTCGACGACGGGCGGGCCCTGCTGGTCGACAACCGCGACTGGACCGCGGGGGTGACGCTGCTCGACTTCCTTCGGGACGTGGGCAAGCACGTGACCGTGAACCAGATGCTGGCGCGCGAGTCGGTCAAGGCCCGGCTCGCCGGCGAGCACGGCATCAGCTACACCGAGTTCAGCTACATGCTGTTGCAGGCGCACGACTACCTGCACCTGCACGACCACCACGGTGTCGAGCTGCAGATCGGCGGGTCCGACCAGTGGGGCAACATCCTGTCGGGCGTCGACCTGGTGCGGCGGGTGCGCGGCGCCACCGTGCACGGCCTGTCGTGGCCGCTGCTGACCGCGCCCGACGGCACCAAGCTCGGCAAGACGACCGGCGCCCGCATCTGGCTCGACCCGGCCCGCACCAGCCCGTACCAGTTCTTCCAGCACTGGATGCAGACCGACGACCGGCAGGTGGGGGAGTACCTGGCGAAGTTCACGCTCCTGCCCCTGGGCGAGGTCGAGGCCATCACCGCCGCCCACCTCGAGCACCCCGAGAGGCGGCAGGGGCAACGACGCCTGGCCGAGGAGGTCACCCGGCTGGTGCACGGCGACGCCGCCACCGCGGCCGCCGCCGAGGCCACGAACGTGCTCTTCGGGGGGTCGCCGCACGAGGTCGGCCCCGACGCGCTGGCGGCCGTCGCCGGCGAGGTCCCGACCGCGCCGCTGCCCACCGCGGCGGAGCTGGCGCAGGGGGTCGACCTGGTGCCGCTGCTCGTCGAGGTCGGCCTGGCGTCGTCCAAGGGAGATGCCCGACGGGCCATCGACCAGGGTGCCGTGGCGGTGAACGGTGCCAAGGTCGCGAGCGGGGCGACCGTCGCGACGGCCGACGTGGTGCACGATCGCTACGTCCTGCTGCGCAAAGGCAAGAAGCACTACGCGCTGCTGACCGCGCGCCCGCAGCCCGCCTGAGCGACCCCACGGCGGGCCCGGGACGGGGGGCGGTGGGCACACCCCGGCGGGGCGGCCAGAGCGTGCCGTGGCGGAGCCGCCACGGCCGGCGACGATGCGTCCTACCAGGAGCGCGAGGCGATAGGGTCAACGGAAGGAAACACGTCGAAGGGGACGCGGTTGACCGAAACCACGCACAGGCCCCGATCACCTGAAGTCGTCGACCGGGTGATCATCCGCTTCGCCGGAGATTCGGGCGACGGCATGCAGCTCACCGGCGACCGCTTCACCGCCACCAGCGCGCTGTACGGCAACGACCTGGCGACGCTGCCCGACTTCCCGGCCGAGATCCGGGCGCCCGCAGGCACCATCGCCGGGGTGTCGGCCTTCCAGGTCCACATCTCCGACCACGACATCACCACGCCGGGTGACGCGCCCAACGTGCTGGTGGCGATGAACCCCGCCGCGCTCCGCAGCCAGCTCGTGCGGTTGGCGCCGGGCGCCACCATCATCCTCAACGCCGACGCCTTCGACGACCGCAGCCTGAGCAAGGCCGGCTACACCGAGGATCCGCGCGCCGACGGCAGCCTCGACGGCTACACCGTGTACGAGGTCCCGATGACCTCGCTCACCAAGGGGGCGGTCACCCCGCTGGGCGTCAAGCCCCGCGACGCCGAGCGGTCGAAGAACTTCTTCGCCCTGGGGCTCGTGTCGTGGATGTACACGCGCCCGGTCGACGCCACCATCGAGTGGATCCAGCGCCGGTTCGTCGCCCGGCCCGAGGTGGCCGAGGCCAACACCGTGGCGTTCAAGGCCGGTCACGCGTTCGGCGAGACGGCCGAGCTGTTCGACCACCCGTTCGAGGTCAAGCCGGCCACCCTGCCCGCCGGCACCTACACCAACATCAACGGCAACACGGCCCTGGCGTGGGGGCTCATCGCCGCCAGCCAGCTCTCGGGCCTGCCGCTGTTCCTGGGGTCGTACCCGATCACGCCGGCGTCCGACATCCTCCACGAACTGTCCAAGCACAAGAACTTCGGCGTCCGCACCCTCCAGGCCGAGGACGAGATCGCCGGCATCGGCGCCGCCGTGGGCGCCGCCTACGGCGGGCACCTCGGCGTCACCACCACGAGCGGGCCGGGCATGGCCCTCAAGGCCGAGACGATGGGCCTGGCCGTCAACCTCGAGCTGCCGCTGCTGGTCATCGACATCCAGCGGGGCGGCCCGTCGACGGGCCTGCCCACGAAGACCGAGCAGGCCGACCTGCTCATGGCGTTCTACGGTCGCCACGGCGAGGCGCCGCTGCCCATCCTGGCCCCCCGCAGCCCCAGCCACTGCTTCGAGGTGGCCATCGAGGCGGCCCGCATCGCGCTCGAGTGGCGCACGCCCGTCGTGCTGCTGTCCGACGGCTACCTGGCCAACGGCACCGAGCCGTGGCGCCTTCCCGACGTCGACGAGCTGCCCGACCTCTCGGTCACGTTCGCGACCGAGCCCAACCACGTGGGCGACGACGGCGAGCCCACCTTCTGGCCCTACCTCCGCGACCCCGAGACCCTGGCGCGCGCCTGGGCATTGCCGGGTACGCCCGGCCTGATGCACCGCATCGGCGGGCTCGAGAAGGAGGACGGCTCGGGCAACATCAGCTACGACCCGGCGAACCACGAGCGCATGGTGCAGCTCCGCGCCGAGAAGGTCGCCCGCATCGCCGACCACATCCCACCCGTCGAGGTGCACGGCGACGTCGACGACGCCGATCTGCTGGTCGTCGGGTGGGGGTCGACCTGGGGCGCCGTCGACGGGGCGGTCTCCCGTGCCCGCCAGGCCGGGCACAAGGTGGCCCGGGCCCACCTCGTGCACCTCAACCCGTTCCCGCCGAACCTGGGCGAGGTGGTGCGCCGCTACCCGCGGGTGATCGTGCCGGAGATGAACCTCGGCCAGCTCGCCCACCAGCTGCGCGCCGAGTTCCTGGTCGACGCCCGCCCCGTCACCAAGGTGCGGGGCGTGCCCTTCACGGCCGCCGAGCTCGAGCAGCAGATCATCGACCACCTCAAGGATCAGGCATGACAGACACGTTGATCCCGGTCACCACCCGCAAGGACTGGTCGAGCGACCAGGACGTGCGCTGGTGCCCCGGTTGTGGCGACTACTCCATCCTGGCGGCGGTGCAGCTGCTCATGCCCGAGCTGGGCATCAAGCGCGAAGACACGGTGTTCGTGTCCGGCATCGGCTGCGCGGCCCGCATGCCCTACTACATGAACACCTACGGCATGCACACCATCCACGGGCGCGCACCGGCCATCGCCACGGGCCTGGCGCTGGCCCGGCCCGACCTCCACGTGTTCGTGGTGTCGGGCGACGGCGACGCCCTGTCGATCGGCGGCAACCACCTGATCCACGCCCTGCGCCGCAACGTCGACATCACCATCCTGCTGTTCAACAACCAGATCTACGGGCTCACCAAGGGCCAGTACTCGCCCACGAGCGAGGTCGGCAAGGTCACCAAGTCGACGCCGTTCGGCAGCCTCGACCACCCGTTCAACCCGGTCAGCGTGGCCATCGGTGCCGAGGCCTCGTTCGTGGCCCGCACCCACGACATGGACCGTCGCCACATGATGGAGGTGATCCGGCGGGCGTTCGAGCACAAGGGCGCGTCGCTCGTCGAGATCTACCAGAACTGCAACGTCTTCAACGACGCCGCGTTCGAGACCATCACGGCCAAGGCCAACCGCGACGACATGCTCATCCCGCTCCGCCACGGCGAGCCCATCCGCTTCGGTGCCGACGGCGACAAGGGCGTGGTGATCGACTCGCAGCGGGGCGCGCACCTGGTCGACGTCGCCGACGTGGGCGAGGACGCCCTGCTGGTGCACGACGAGACCCGCGACGACCCCAGCGTGGCGTTCATGCTGTCGCGCCTCGCCACCGGCCCCCACGAGCCCACGCCCATCGGCGTGTTCCGCGACGTGATGCGGCCCGACTACGGCGGCGGCGTCGAGCACCAGGTGGCCGCGGCCCGCGACGAGCGTGGCCCCGGCGACCTGGGGGCCCTGCTGCGGTCCGGGGCGGTCTGGGAGGTCTCCTGACCTCGGCCCGACACCAGGGCGGCGGGCGGTAGCGTCGGCGAATGCCCGTCGCGCTGCGCATCTTCACCGAACCCCAGCAGGGAGCGACCTACGACGACCTGCTGGCTGTCGCCCGCGAGACCGAGGCGCTCGGCTTCGACGCCTTCTTCCGCTCCGACCACTACCTGACCATGGCGGCCGGGTCGGGCGAGCCGGGACCCACCGACGCGTGGATCACCCTGGCCGGCCTCGCCCGCGAGACCGAGCGCATCCGGCTCGGCACGCTCGTCACCGCCGGAACCTTCCGCCTCCCCGGGCCGCTCGCCATCGCCGTCGCCCAGGTCGACGCCATGTCGGGCGGGCGAGTCGAGCTCGGCCTCGGCACCGGCTGGTTCGAGCAGGAGCACACCGCCTACGGCATCCCGTTCCCGCCGCTCGGCGAGCGCTTCGACCGCCTGGAGGAACAGCTCGCGATCGTCACCGGGCTGTGGCAGGCACCGGGGGGCGAGCGGTTCTCGTTCGACGGCGCGCACTACCGGCTCGCCGACTCACCGGCG
>JAFGPU010000122.1 GCA_016936035.1 Acidimicrobiales bacterium | reverse complement strand
GGGTGGCGTAGGCGTTGAACAGGTCGTAGGTGAACTCGCGCAGCGGCTTGGGGTGTTCGAGCTTGTCGAGCTCGGCCATGCGCTCCTCGTACTCGACGCCCTCGCGCTTGAGGCGCTCGATGGTCTCGGTGCGCAGCCGGTCGAGCTGGGCGTTGAGCACCACGAAGGGGTTCTCGAGCACCGACTCGACCAGCGACAGCACGTCGAGGGCGTAGGACGGCGACGTTCGGTCGAGGTGCTCGACCGCTTCGAGCACGAAGGGCGACAGGGGCTGGTTGAGCGCGAAGTCGACCTGCAGGTCGACGGTCACCCGCACCAGGCGGTCGTCCTCGTCGGGCTCGTCCAGCCGCTCGATCACCCCGGCGCCGAGGAGCGACCGGTACATCGAGATGGCGCGCCGGATGTGGTTGCGCTGCGCCGGCCGCGGGTCGTGGTTGGTGACGAGCAGCGAGCGCATGGCGCCGCATCCGTCGCCCGGCCGGTCGAGCACGTTGAGCAGCATGGCGTGCGACACGGCGAAGCTCGAGGTCAGCGGTTCGGGCGGTGCGGCAGCCAGCTTGGTGAAGGTGTCCTCGCTCCACGGGACGTATCCCCGGGTCGGGGGCTTGCGCTTCACGATCTTGCGCCGCTTGCGGGCGTCGTCACCGGCCTTGGCCACCGCCCGCTCGTTCTCGATGACGTGCTCGGGGGCCTGGGCCCAGGCGTAGCCGACGGTGTCGAACCCCGCCCGTCCCGCCCGCCCGGCGATCTGGTGGAACTCGCGGGCGGACAGCAGGCGCGACGTGGTGCCGTCGTACTTGCACAGCTGGGTGAACAGCACGGTGCGGATGGGCACGTTGATGCCGACGCCCAACGTGTCGGTGCCGCAGATGACCTTGAGGTGGCCCTCCTGGGCCAGGCGCTCGACCAGCCGCCGGTACTTGGGCAGCATGCCGGCATGGTGCACCCCCAGGCCGTGGCGCACGTAGCGTGACAGCGAGCGGCCGAAGCCGGGGCCGAAGCGGAAGTCGCCGATCGCCTCGTTGATGGCGTCCTTCTCGGCTCGGGTGCACACGTTGACGCTCATGAGCGACTGCGTGCGCTCGACCGCGGACTGCTGCGTGAAGTGCACGACGTACACCGGGGCGCGGTCGGTGGCGAGCAGCGTGTCGATGGTCTCGTGCAGGGCGGTGTGGCGGTACTCGTACTCGAGGGGCACCGGTCGGGTGGCGTTGCGGACCGCTGCGGTGGGCCGCCCGGTGCGCTCGGTCAGCTCGGCCTCGAACCGGCTCGTGTCGCCGAGCGTGGCCGACATGAGGACGAACTGCGCCTGGGGCAACGTCAGGAGCGGCACCTGCCACGCCCACCCCCGGTCGGGATCGGCGTAGTAGTGGAACTCGTCCATCACCACCTGGCCCACGTCCGCACGCTCGCCGCCCCGCAGCGCCAGGTTGGCCAGGATCTCGGCCGTGCAGCAGATGACGGGGGCCGACGCGTTCACCGCGGCGTCGCCGGTGAGCATGCCCACCCGGTCAGAGCCCAGCTCGCGGCACAGGTCGAAGAACTTCTCCGACACCAGCGCCTTGATGGGGGCGGTGTAGAACGAGCGGCGCCCGTCGGCGAGGGCCGCGGCATGGGCGGCCAGCGCGACCAGCGACTTGCCCGACCCGGTGGGCGTGCCGAGGACGAGGTTGGCTCCGGAGCAGATCTCGAGCACCGCCTCCTCCTGCGCCGGGTACAGGGTCAGGCCCCGGGCGACGGCCCACGACGTGAACGCGTCGAGGACCGCGTCCGCGTCGGCCGTGCCGCCGGGACCGGGCGCGGGCAGGTGGGCGGCGAGGGTGACGGCCATGGAGACCCGATGATGCCGTGCGCCGACGGACTTGGCACAGCGGCCTGTCGAGCGGGTGCCGCACCGTCGCCCCTGCGGCCGACCGCGCATGCGGACGGGGCGGCGGCTCCGTCCGCCCGCCGATGGCGCCAGCCCCCGCCGTTCCGGAAAGGTCGGCGGGCCTCCGACGAGCGCGTCACCCCAGCTCGGTCAGCACACGACGCATGTCGGTGACCGCCCGGACCGTTCCCCGCACCGTGCCGGTGACCTTCGAGCGGCCGGTGCGGGGGGCGTAGGGCACCGGCACCTCGGCGATGCGCCACCCGGCGGCACCCGCCCGGAGCACCATCTCGAGCGGCCATCCGAAGCGACGATCGGTCACGCCCAGCCCGGCGAGGGCGTCGCGGCGGGCGGCGCGCATCGGCCCCAGGTCGGTCAGCGGGGCGCCCGTCGCCCGGCGCACACGACGCGCCAGGTACCGGTTGGCACCCCGGGCGTGAACCGGCGTCGCCCGCCAGGTCGTGGGCCGCCGGGCGCCCAGCACCAGGTCGGCGCGATCGGATGTCACCGGGGCGACCACCGCCGGCAGGGTGGCGGGATCCAGCGACGCATCGGCGTCGCAGAACGCCACCAGCGGAGCGCTCGCCGCCGCCAGCCCGGCGGCGCACGCCGCACCGAAGCCCCGCCGGGGCTCCTCCACGACCGTGGCACCCCGGCGCCGGGCCACGTCGCCCGAGCCGTCGGTCGACCCGTTGTCGACCACGATCGCCCGGTAGCCGTCGGGGATGCGATCGAGGACCCACGGCAGGGCGGCGGCCTCGTCGAGGGTCGGCAGGATCACGTCGACGCCGACCACCTCGGTACGCCCGTCCATGCCCGCCACGCTACGGGGACCACCTCTTACGAGGCGCGAAACAACGCCGACGCGGGCCCGCCGCCGCCGGGCCCCGCGCCTACCGTCGCCGTGCGTGGGCACCAGCGTGACCCCGAGCCGACCCCGGCCGGCCACGGTCCCGGTTCCGGCCGATCAGCCGGACGTCACCGCACCGTCGCACCGGCGATCGCAGGCCGTGTCGTGGGCGGTCGCGGCGTGGGCGACCGTCGTGGTCGCGGCCGTCGTGTGGGGCACGGTGGCGGTCGCCGACGCCGGTGTGGCGCTGCGCGCTGCGCCGTTCGCCGGACGCTGGTCGTGGCACGGCGGGCACGGCCTCGTGCCGGCGGTGCTGGTCGGGGCCTGCGTCGCTGCAGTGGGCCCTCGCATCGCGTCCCGGGTCGCCTGGCGTCGGGTCCCGTGGCTCACCGGTGGCGCAGCGACCGTGTGGGCCGCGGCGCTCGCCGCCGGCGACGGCTGGGCGCGCCTCACCGAGCCGTTGGCCACCCGCCACGAGTACGAACCGTTCGCCGCCCGGATCGACGACCTCGGCACGCTCCTGGCCGGATACACCGACGGGCTGGCCGGCTTCCCCGTCCACGTCCAGGGCCACCCGCCGGGCCCCGTCGTGCTCGCGTGGGCCCTCGACCGGGTGGGCCTGGGCGGCGCCGGTTGGCTGGCCGCGGTCGCGCTCGCCGGATGGGGTGCGGCTGCCGCCGCGGTGCTCGTCGCAGCCCGCGCGGTGTGCGGGGAGCCGGCAGCACGCCGGGCGGCCCCCGTGCTGGCGGTGCTCCCCGCTGCCGTGTGGGCGGGCACGTCGCTGGATGCGCTGTTCGCAGGACTCGGGGCGACGGGTGGCGCCCTCGCGATCATCGCCGTCACCCGGTCGTCGATGGCGGCGGCGGCCGGCGCCGGCGTGGTTCTGGGCGTGGCGCTGCTGTGCAGCTACGGGACCGCGGCCGTGCTGGTCATCCCCCTCGCAGCGGCCGGCACGCTCGGTCGCGCCGTCCCGCGCCAGCTGGCCCGCCTGGGCCTGTGGGCGACGGCCGGGCTGGCGGCGACGTTGGCTGCCGCTGCCGGCGCCGGGTTCGGGTGGGTCGACGGCCTCCTGGCCACCCGCGAGGCGTACTGGGCGGGCATCGGTGGTCAGAGACCGGGGGTCTACGTCACCCTGGCGGGCAACCCCGGCGCCCTCGCCCTGGCGACCGGCCCGGCGGTCGCTGCCGGCCTCGGCCTCGCCCTCGCTCGCCTGCGGGTGGCCTGGCGGGCAGCGCTCCTGCCCGGTGCGGCCCTGCTGGCCGTGCTGCTCGCGGACGTGTCCCAGATGTCGCGGGGCGAGGTCGAACGCATCTGGCTCCCGTTCGTCCCCTGGCTGGCGCTGGCGGCGCCCGGCGACCGCCGGCTCTGGCTCGCCGCCCAGGTCGCGCTGGCGGTGCTGCTCCAGTCGTTCCTCGTCTCACCCTGGTAGGAGGTTCCGTGCCGTCACGCGTCCTGGTCACCGGTGGCGCCGGCTTCGTCGGTTCGCACGTCGTCGACCAGCTCGTCGACGGCGGTCACGACGTGGTCGTCCTCGACTCGCTCGCTGCGCACGGCGGCCATCCCCCGCCCTGGCTCCACCCGGACGTCGACCTGGTGGCGGACGACGTGCGCGACCCCGGGGCCTGGAGGCAGGCGGCCCGCGGCGTCGACGCCGTCTGCCACCAGGCGGCCCGGGTGGGCCTCGGTGTCGACTTCGGAGACGTGACCAGCTACGTCGGTCACAACGACGTGGGGACCGCCGCGGGCCTGCGGGTCCTCCACGACGTGGGCTTCACCGGCCGGTTCGTGCTCGCCTCGAGCATGGTCGTCTACGGCGAGGGCCGCTACCGATGCGACGACCACGGCGAGGTCCGACCCGGTCCTCGCACGGCCGGCGACCTCGACGCCGGCAGGTTCGAGCCCCCCTGCCCCCGCTGCGGCGCCTCGCTGGCGTGGGCTCCCATCGACGAAGACGCCCCCGTCGACCCGCGCAACGTCTACGCGGCCACCAAGCTCCACCAGGAGCATCTGTGCGCCGCCTTCGGTCGCGAGCACGGGGTGCCGGTGACCGCGCTGCGCTACCACAACGTCTACGGGCCGCGGATGCCACGCGACACGCCCTATGCGGGAGTCGCCTCGATCTTCCGGTCCGCGGTCGAGCGCGGCGAGCGACCGACGGTGCTCGAGGACGGCGGGCAGACCCGTGACTTCGTGCACGTGGCCGATGTGGCCCGGGCCAACGTGGCGGCGCTCACGGTGGACGACCCGGTGATCGGCCCGCTCAACGTGGCATCGGGGACACCTCGGACCGTGCTCCAACTGGCCCAGGCCGTGTGCACCGGCACCGGTCTCGCCCCTCAGGTGGTCGGCGGCGGGCGCCTGGGCGACGTCCGCCATGTCGTCGCCAGCGCCGACCGTGCAGCCGCCCGTCTGGGCTTCTGCGCCACCGAGCCGTTCAGGCCAGGGGCAGCCGCACCGTGAAGCGGCACCCGTCGCGCTCGTTGTGCACGGCGATGTCGCCGTTGTGGGCGTCGACGAGGCCGCGGGCGATGGCCAGGCCCAGGCCCGCACCTCCGCCGCCACCCGGTGTGCGGGCCGCGTCGCCGCGGTAGGCCAGGTCGAAGACGCGGTCGAGGTCGTCGCCGGGGATGCCACCGCACCGGTCGCGCACCCACACCTCGGCGTGGCGGACGCCGGGGCGCACCGCCACCTCGACGGTGCCACCGGCCGGCGTGTGGCGGATGGCGTTGTCCAGCAGGTTGCGAACCACCCGGCTGAGCTCCGGTGCCGACCCGGCCACCGCCGGCCCCGATCCATCCCCGGCGCGACCGTCGGCGCTGCCCTCGATGGTCACGCCCCTGGCGCGCGCCATGGCGGTCACCGAGCCGACCGCGTCGGACACCAGCTCGCCGAGGGGCACGCTCTCGAGCGTGAGCTGCAAGGCGTCGGCCTCGATGCGAGACAGCTCGAACAGGTCGTCGACGAGCCGGGCCAGCCGATCGGCCTCGGCGATGAGCTGGCCGTGGTAGCGCCCGACGTCGGCAGGGTCGTCGACCACCTTGTCGCCGAGCGCCTCGACCATCGCGCGGATGCCCGCGATCGGCGTCCGCAGGTCGTGGCTGACCCAGGCGACCAGCTCGCGGCGGTTGCGGTCGAGCACCCGCTCGCGCTCCGTCATCGCCGCCACCCGGGCACGGGCGCGCTGCAGCTCCGCACCGAGGGTCAGGCCCCCGAGCACACCGGCCGTCCCCGCGCCGACGATCACGACCACGAGCGCCGCCAGGTCGTGGTTCGACACGAACATCGCCCGGGCGGCGGCCAGCGCCCCGAGCGCCACGGCCGCCACGGGGATGAGCGCCACCACCACCGGGCTGCGCGACCGCACGAGCACGGCGCGACCGGCGGCGTAGCTGGCGAGCGCGACGGCGAAGCTGAGGGCGACGAGCACGGCGGCGTCGCCGGCGGGAAGATCGACGGCCCACGAGGCCCCCGCAGCCACCACCAGGCCGCTGGCGAGCACGACGGCGGCACGGCGGCCGGCGAGCGCTGCTGTGCGCCTCACCGCTCGACCTCGTGCGACACGCCCTGCCACCGGTACCCGACCCCCCACACCGTCGCGATGCGCACGGGCGCCCCGGGGTCCGGTTCGATCTTCTCGCGGAGCCGCCGCACGTGCACGGTCACCGTGGAGGTGTCGCCGTAGCGGAAGCCCCAGACGCCCTCGAGGATCTCGTCCCGCCGGAACGCCTGGCCGGGATGGCGCATGAGGAAGGCCAGCAGCTCGAACTCGCGGGCCGTCAGGGTGACCACGGTGCCGTCGCGGCGCGCCTCGCGTGCGGCGACGTCGACCACGAGGTCGCCGTCGACGTGCACGCGGGGCGCGCCGGGCCCGCTCGGCGCCAGTGGCCCTCTGGCCCGCCGCAGCACCGCCCGCACGCGGGCCACCAGCTCCTTGGTCGAGAACGGCTTGGCGACGTAGTCGTCGGCCCCGAGGTCCAGGCCGATGATGCGGTCGCTCTCCTGGCCGCGCGCCGTCAGGACGACGATGGGCACGGGTGCGAGCGCCCGCAGCCGGCGACACACCTCGAGCCCGTCGAGGCCGGGCAGCATGAGATCGAGCACGACGAGGTCGGGCGGCGCGGCCAGCGCGCGGTCGAGGGCGGTCCGGCCGTCGGCGACCGTCTCGACGTCGTAGCCGTCGCGCTCGAGGTAGCGCGCCACGACCTCGGACACGGTCGGGTCGTCGTCGACCACCAGGATCCGGCAGGCGTCCTCGGTCACCACCGCGAGGCTACGGCGGTGTGCCGGCCGCCCGTCCTTACGACTTGCGAAACACGTGGCGCCGGGCTCGCGCAGCTCAGGCCCCGCCGTCCGCCCGAGCGACGTCTTACGACCCGGGGAACACCGCTCGACATGGGCCCGAGGGCGGCCCGAGGGGTCGTACAACCGACGTGTGGACCTCATCGTCGTCGCCAAGGAACCGGTGCCCGGGCGGGTGAAGACGCGGCTGTGCCCGCCCTGCTCGCCGGCCGACGCCGCCATGATCGCCGCCGCCGCCCTCGCCGACACCCTCGACGCCGCGGTGCGCTGCGGCGCCGACCGCGTTGTGCTGGCGCTCGACGGCCGACCGGGCCCGTGGTGTCCGCCGGGAGTCAAGGTCGCCCGGCAGGGCGAGGGGACCCTGGACCGACGTCTCGCCACCGCCTGGACGGCGGCCCGCGGCCCGGCGCTGCAGGTGGGCATGGACACCCCGCAGCTGTCGGCCGCCGACCTGGACGAGGCCCTCGCACACCTCAACGACGGCGGTGTCGACGCCGTGATCGGACCGGCGACCGATGGCGGCTGGTGGACGGTCGGCCTGCACCGCCCCGATCCGCACGTCTTCGTGGGCGTGCCCACGAGCCGGGCGGACACCGGCGCGCGCCAGCACG
The DNA here is from genome assembly GCA_016936035.1 of Acidimicrobiales bacterium. Lineage (GTDB taxonomy): Bacteria > Actinomycetota > Acidimicrobiia > Acidimicrobiales > VFJN01 > ZC4RG19. The sequence goes on along the minus strand of JAFGPU010000122.1, from coordinate 5,103 downwards.
CCCGCCTGGCTGCCCTGGGGCTGCGCACCCACACGCTCCGCACCCTCACCGACGTCGACACCTGGCCCGACGCCGCGGCGGTGGCGGCAGCGGCCCCGGGCACGCGCTTCGCCGACGCCGTCCGTCGCGTGGGAGCCGGCACGCCGCCATGACCGCCCTCGTGACCGATCGTGGCGAACGCATCGCCCTGGCCGTCGACCGCTGGCGCACCGACGCCGACCAGACCGAGCAGGCCCTGCTCGCCAGCGTGCCCGACCCGGTGCTGGACGTGGGCTGCGGCCCGGGGCGCATCGTCGCCGCCCTCGCGACAGCGGGCCGCCTCGCCCTCGGGGTGGACCCGAGCCCCGCCGCGATCGGCGAGGCCGCGCGGCGGCGGGTCCCCGCGCTGCGCCGGTCGGTGTTCGATCCCCTGCCCGGTGAGCGGCGCTGGAGCACGGTCCTGCTGCTCGACGGGAACGTCGGCATCGGTGGCGACCCGCAGGCGCTGCTCGTCCGCGCCGCGGGGCTGCTGCGACCGGGCGGCGTCGTCGTGGTCGAGGTCGAGCCGCCGGGGGTTCCGACGCAGGCGCTGACGGTTCGTGTCGAGGCGGCGGGTGGCGCCGGGCCGTGGTTCCCCTGGGCGCGGGTGAGCGCTGCCGGCGTCCACGACCTGGCGGCGCGTGCGGGCCTCGTCCCCGGAGCCATCGAGGTGGCCGACGGCGCCGGGGGCGAGCGCTGGTTCGCCCGGGCGGTGAAGCCGTGAGCCGCACGTCGCCGGCCGCGCTGGCGACGTCCGTGGGTCGCCGGTACCGCAGCGGCCTCCACGAGACCCGGACCGCCGCGTGGCTCGGCGTCGCGCTCGGCGTCGCCTTCGGCGTGTGCTTCCTCACGGGTGTGTGGTCGCACCTCGCGCAGGACCCGCCGAGCTGGTTCACCTATCCGGCGCGCCCGGCGGGCCTCTACCGGGTGACCCAGGGCGTCCACGTCGTCACGGGCACCGCCACCATCCCGCTCCTGCTCGCCAAGCTGTGGGTCGTCCACCCCCGCCTGGTCGAGTGGCCGCCGGCGCGGTCGGTGTTGCACGCCGTCGAGCGAGCGGCCCTGCTGCCGCTGGTCGGCGGCGCGCTGTTCCTGGTGGTGTCGGGCACGGCAAACGTCGCCCGCTGGTACCCGTGGACGTTCTTCTTCCCCCGTGCCCACTTCTGGGCGGCGTGGATCACGATCGGCGCGCTCGTGGTGCACACCGGCGCCAAGGTGGGCGCCACCCGCGACGTGCTGCGCTCGCCCGCCCGTACCACCTCACCCGGGCCGGCGACCCCGGGTGCGGACGACGAGGTCCCGATGGACGCTCCCGTGACCACGGTCGGCGCCACACCGGGCGACCGTCGGGCCTTCCTCGTCGGCGTCGCCGCGGCCTCCGGGGTGCTCGCCGTGGCCACGGCCGGTGGCACGGTCTCGCCGCTCGACAGGTTCTCGGTGCTCGCCCAGCGGCGACCGGGGGTCGGGCCCCAGGGCCTGCCGGTCAACAAGACCGCGGTCGGCGCCCGGGTGGTGGAGCTCGCCCGCAGTCCCGACTACCGCCTCGTCATCGAGGGAGAGCGAGCGGAACGGTGCGAGCTCACCCTGGCCGACCTGCGGGCGCAGCCTCAGCACGAGGCCACCCTGCCCATCGCCTGCGTCGAGGGGTGGAGCGCGTCGGCCCGGTGGCGAGGGGTGCGCGTGCGCGACCTGGTCGCGCTCGCCGGCGTGGACGCGTCCCGCGCCGTGACGGTCGAGTCGCTGCAGCCTTCGGGCCTGTACCGGGCCTCGGAGCTGAACCCGCAGCAGGTGGCCGACCCGGACACCCTCCTGGCTCTCGAGATCGACGGGCGGGTCCTCCACATCGACCACGGCTACCCGGCGCGGCTGATCGGCCCCAACCGTCCGGGGGTGGCGCAGACCAAGTGGGTCGCCAGGCTGGTCGTCCGGTGACGGCGTCCGGGCTGCCCGCCACGACGTCACGACGGGGTCTGGCCTGGGGGCTGGCGCTGGGCCTTCCTGTGCTCGGCTACGGGCTGCGGGGCGTGGCGATCGACGCGGCGCGCACCCACCCGGCGGAGCTGGCCCGCTGGGTGGTCGGCGCGGCGGTGGTCAACGATCTGGTCCTGATCCCCGCAGCCATCGCGGTCGGCTGGACCGCCCGGCGGCTCGTCCCCTCCCGCGCCTGGGCGGCCGTGCGCGGCGGCCTCCTGGCGACCGGGGCGCTGGCGCTGGTGGCGTGGCCGTTCGTCCGAGGCTACGGCCGCGACCCTGCGAACCCGTCCCTGCTCCCTCGCAACTACGGCGCCGGTCTGGTGGCGGCCGTGATCGTCGTGTGGACGGTCGTCGGGTCGGTTCTGGTGGTGGCCGAGATCAGGGCGCGAGGACGGCGGCGAGGGCAGTGCCGCTGAGCCCCGGTCCGGGGTATGTTCGACGGCGTCGACGAAGGGGTCACCGTGTCATGAGCGACGTGAACGATCCGTCCCCCTCGGTCGACCCGGTCCGAATGCTGCGCGACCTGCTGGACCGGGTCTCCGAGACGTCCCGGGCGGTACTGACGGCCTCGGCCCGCCACACCCCGGGCGTCGTCGGTGGGCCGGTGGCGGACTACCTCGACGCCGTGACCAGCCTGACCGAGAAGCTGACCGGGCCGCTCGAGCAGCTCCTGGACGACCAGCAGCGGGTCGCTGCGCTGATGGCCGAGTGGGCCGAGCGGAACCAGCGCATGGCCGACGAGATGGCCACCCTCGCTGCGCACCACCGCCAGCTCAGCGAACAGGCGCAGCGCCTCATCCGTCCGGCGCTGGAGCAGGTCGACCGCATGTCCGACATGACCAAGGGCTACGTCGAGGAGCTTCGCCGCTGAGCCCACCGGCGGAGGCCGCGCCGGGCCGAGATGCGAGCCGTGGCTACCTGTCGATGGGCCCGGGTTGTGGCGTGGGCTGGGGGGTCGGGGCAGGAGGCTCCGGCGGCGCCGGCCCGGGGACCGGTCCTGGATCGGGCATGGGTGGTTCGGGCGGGGGCATCGGCGTCATGCCCGCCCCCTCGGACGTGACCACGTGGTGAGCGACATCATCGGACCCCTCCTCGACGACGCGTTGCGCGCCGTTCGTCGTCGAGCCGGTGCTTCCACCGCTCCGGTGAGCCAAACCGGCGGACGCCGAAGGTCGGCCGAGAGCAGTCTGTGTCACCGACCCAGAGCTCAGGGCTCGAGGACGGCGGCGAGGGCACGCAGGACACGTCGAGCGGCGTCGAGGTCGTCGACGGTGAGCCCGCTCCGGTCGAGCTGGGCCGCCCGCGCGGCGTCGGACCGCTCGACCAGGTCGCGGAGGGTGTCGCGCCCCGCCGGCGTCAGGGCCAGGCGCGGTGCCCGGGCATCGGCGGGGTCGGGGGTCGACGTGGCCAGCCCGTCGGCGAGCAGCTGACCGGCGACGCGCTGCACGCTCTGCCGGGCCAGGCCCAGGCGCCGGGCGGCGTCGGCGACCGATCGGGGGCCGTCGGAGATCACGCTCATGAGGTGCCAGCGGGGCACGGTCTGGCCGACCGACCGGGCCAGTGCCTCGCTGGTCTGGCGTGAGCGCCCCGCGACCTCGTAGACGTCGGCGACGAGCAACCGGTAGGCGGTCGCCAGGTCGCGTGCGGGTGCGCCGTCGCCGCTGGAGGCCGGGCGGGTCATGCCCGCCGGGCGGCGAAGTGCTGGACGAGCCGCCAGGTCTCGCCGCCGTCGGTCGACTCCTCGTTGTGCCACCGGAACGTCGACCCGGTGACGTCCGAGAACGACCAGCGGACGTCGGCACCGTCGAAATGGCCGTCGAGCACGATGCGGTCGCCGAGGTCGCGGGCCAGGAAGGGCCGCACGATCCCGGCGCCCGGCCCGATCCAGGTTGACCGCCACGCGGCGATGCCATCGTCGTAGAAGCGCAGGCTCATGCCGTGCTCACCCGGTGAGGCACCCTCGTCGGTGCGTCGCGGGCAGATCCAGACGTCGGCGACCGCCCGCCCGGCGAGCGCCCAGCCGAAGTGCCACTCACCCGCGACGGTCCGTTCGAGCCCGGACCGGTCGATGTTGGTGACCTCCAGGTCCCAGGAACCGACGAACTGGCCGAAGGTGTGCAGCCGGTCGGCGTGGCCGGGGGCGGGGCCCGGAGCGGCGAACGCGTCGAGCAGGCTCGTGGACGACATGGAGACCTCCGAGATTGACAGTGTGCTGTCAATCTAGCGCCGGATCGTCACTTCCGGGCGGGCGTTGGCGCCGCCCGGTTCGGTCTCCGCTCAGGACACCCCGACGAGGTCGACGACGAACACCAACGTCTCGTTCGGTCCGATGACCCCACCGGCGCCCGCAGAGCCGTAGGCCAGGTGCGGGGGCAGCGTCAGGCGTCGCCGCCCGCCCACCTTCATGCCCTGCACGCCCTGGTCCCACCCGGCGATGACCTGGCCGCCGCCCAACTGGAAGCCGAAGGTCTCGCCGCGGTCCCATGAGGCGTCGAACTGCCGGCCGTTCGACCACGCCACGCCCACGTAGTGCACCTCGACGTCGTCACCGGCCCGGGCCTCGGCGCCGTCGCCGACGACGATGTCGTCGACGACCAGGTCGGACGGGGGCGTGGAGTCGGGGATGGTCACCTCGGGCTTGGCCATCGGGCCACCCTAACGGTGACCCCGGCCGCACCGTCACCCGCCCGCGACGAGCAGGGCGAGCAGCTTGTCGAGGAGCCCCGGGTCGTCGACCGCATCCCCGGGCGGCGCCGTGGTCGGCGTGGCGGTGGTGGGCGACGCGGTGGTCGTGGGCATGCTGGTGGTGCCGCGAGGATCTGCTGCCGTGGACCCCGGCGGTCCACCGGCCGCGGGAGCGGCATCGGCCGAGGCGAGGCCGCCCGACGTGCCCGACCCCGCCGTGTCGTCCTCTGGCACGCCGCGGGCCCCGCCGGCCGCCAGGCCGGCCCCGCGACGACCCGCGTCGTCGCCGGCGCCCGCCGCCACTGCCAGGTCGGTGTTGAGGCCCGGGGCACCAGGGCGGGACGGCGGGTCGCCCGTGGGCTCGTCACCGTCGGCGGAGGACGCACCGGCGGGTGGTGTCGCTCCCCCGCCCGGGCCTCCGCCGCC
>JAFGPU010000550.1 GCA_016936035.1 Acidimicrobiales bacterium | reverse complement strand
GTCACCACGTCGGTGGTCGCAGCGTCGCCGGCGTCGGCCGATCCGATCCTGCCGATCGAGTGGAACGTCGACGCGACGACCCACATCGCCAGCCTCGGCATCGACAACGAGATGACCGGTGGCACGTTCTCGGGCGACGTCGACCTGGGTGCCGGCACCATCGTCGGCGACCTGAGCCTGCCGGTCTCGGAGACGTCGTTCGAGGTGCTCGGCGTCGGCCTCGCAGACGTCGGCATCGAGGTGGCGCCCATCGGCCAGACCTCGGGCACGCTCGACCTGTCGACGCTCACGGTGGAGATGACGTCGACGTTCGACATCAAGATCCCGTACCTGAACCCGCTGGGGGTCGACGGGATCAACCTCGTCGGCAGCCACTGCCAGACGAGGGAGCCCATCACGCTCACGATGAGCGGGCCGGTCGACCTGGCTGCCGGCTCGACGTTCACGGGCACGTTCAGCATCCCGAAGTTCAAGCACTGCGGCCTGCTGACCTTCTTCCTGAACCTGATCATCCCGGGCGACGGGAACACCTTCACGGCCACTGCGTCCCCGCCGGCGGCCTGACCGGCGACCACGCATGACGTGGCCCCGGCCCTGGGCGCTCCCCGGGGCCGGGGCCACGTCGCGTCCCGGCGCCGTCGGTGGCGCCCGCTCGCTCTGCCCGGCAGGGCCGGTTCAGGCGCCCTCGTCCGGCGACCACAGCGGCTCGGGCACCTCGAAGCCGACCGGGTCGCCCCAGCGGTTGCGGAACGACACCTCGTGCACCGGCCGGCGGGTGGCGACGCCCCACCGGCCGGTCGGGTAGCCGAACGACACGCAGCAGGCCATGATCCAGCCCTCGCCCTCGGGCACGCCCAAGATGTCGAGGGTCTCGCGCGGGTGGAAGAACCCGAGCACGCTCGTCAGCGACGAGCCGACGCCGTGGGCACGGGCCGCCAGCATGGCGCTCCACACGGCCGGGTAGATCGACCCGCCGGTGGGGTCGTGCTGGACGAAGCCGAACAGGAACAGCGGCACGTCCTCGAAGTGGTCGGCGAGCCACTGCGCCGAGCGCTGCACCTTCAGCATCTGGCTGCTCTCGGGGTCGTCCGGATCGGCGGCGGCCGCCGCCAGCCGGTCGGCGTACACGGTCGCCCACAGCTGCGTGATGGCGTCGCGGTAGAGCGGTCCGATGCGGTCCTTCACGCCGGGGTCGTCGACGAGCAGGAAGCGCCAGTTCTGCGTGTTGCCGCCGCTGGGCGCCCGGATGGCCGCGTCCAGGATCGCGGCCTGCACCTCGTCGGGGACCGGTTCCCTGGCGACCCGGCGCATGGCCCGAGTCGTGTACAGCGCTTCGAGGACGTCCATGGGCCACCGGTCTACTGCCCCGTCCGCCCGCGGTCGTGCCGAGGCAAACTATGCACAGGGTGTATGCACTCGATGTATAGTCACCCGCCATGAGCACCGCCTTCACCCTCCTCGGCCTGCTCGAGGGCGCCCCGTCGCACGGCTACGAGCTCAAGCGCGCCTTCGACCGGCGCTTCGGCTCCGACAAGCCGCTGCCCTTCGGCCAGGTGTACGCCACCCTCGGGCGCCTCCAGCGCGACGGTCGCGCCGTCGTGGTCGGCACCGAAGTGGGGGAGGGGCCGGAGAGGAAGCGCTACGCCATCACCGAGCAGGGGGTCACCGATCTCGAGCACTGGCTCGCCGAGGCCGAGGTGCCCGAACCGCACCTCCAGACGGTCCTGTTCTCGAAGGTCGTGCTCTCCCTCCTGTCGGGTCGGGACGCCCACCGGTTCCTCGACACGCAGCGGGCGGCCCACCTCGCCCGCATGCGCGAGCTGACCGAGGTGCGCCGCACGGCGCCTCTGGGTCAGGCGCTGCTCGCCGACTACGCCCTGTTCCACCTCGAGGCCGACCTGCGGTGGCTCGACCTGACCGCCGCCCGGCTCGACGACCTGGCCCGGGAGGTCACCCGATGAGTGCCGTGCTCGAAGCCCTCGACGTCCACCGCTCGTTCGGCGCCACCGAGGCGCTGCGCGGCGTCGACCTGACCGTCGAGGAGGGCGAGATCCTAGCCATCATGGGCCCATCGGGGTCCGGCAAGTCCACCCTGCTGCACTGCCTGGCCGGGATCCTCCAGCCCGACCGGGGCGAGGTCCGCTTCGCCGGCCGCCGCATCGACGGCCTCGGCGAGCACGAGCGCACCGAGCTGCGTCGGGCCTCGTTCGGGTTCCTGTTCCAGTTCGGACAGCTCGTGCCCGAGCTGTCCGCCGTCGAGAACGTGGCCCTGCCGCTCCTCCTCGGGGGGCGGCGCCGCCGTGGCGCGCTGGCGGCGGCCGACGGTTGGTTCGAGCGGCTGGGCATCGACGGCCTGCAGGGCCGGCGGCCCGGCGAGCTGTCCGGGGGCGAGGCCCAGCGGGTGGCGCTCGCCCGGGCGATGGTCACGTCGCCGCCCGTGCTGTTCGCCGACGAGCCGACCGGCAGCCTCGACTCGCTGTCGGGCGAGCGGGTGATGAACCTGCTCGTCGACGAGGCGCGTGCCAAGGGCACCACCGTCGTGGTGGTGACGCACGAACCGCGGGTGGCCGCCTACAGCGATCGCGAGGTCGTCGTGCGCGACGGTCGCTGCGCCCTGCCGGTCGGTGCTCCGTGATCCGGCTCGCCGCCCGCTTCGTCGTCAGCGGCGGGCGCGAGAGCCTCGTGCGGCTCCTGCTCACTGCGCTCGGCGTGGCCATCGGCACGACGCTCCTGTTGCTGGCCGCGGCCGCCGACCCGGCCATCCGCGCCCAGCAGAGCCGCACCGCCTGGCAGGACACGGTCGGCGACCCCGCGGCGCACGAGGGGACCGGTGACCCGCTGCTGTGGTGGGTGCACGAGGACGGGGTCGACGGCCGGATCATGACCGTGCTCCGCGTCGCCGCCACGGGACCCGGTTCGCCGGTGCCGCTCGGCCTCGATCATGTCCCCGAGCCCGGCGAGGTCCACGTCTCGCCGGCGCTGGCGTCGCTGATGGACGACCTCCCCGCGGACCGGCTGGCCGACCGGTTCCCGTCCCCACCCTCCGGCACGATCGGCGACGACCACCTGGCGGGGCCCGACGACCTGGTCGCCGTGGTGGGTCTGCCCGCCGACGTGATGCGCGCCATGGACGTGCCCGAGATCTACCGCGTCCGCACCTCGCCGCCGTCGTACCAGTTCACCGACTTCCTCCGGGCCATGTTCGGCATCGGCGCCGTCGGCCTGCTCATGCCCGTGGTGGTGTTCGTGGCGACGTCCACCCGCATCGGTGCCGCCCGGCGCATGCAGCGCTTCGCCGCGCTGCGCCTGGCGGGGGCGACACCCCGCCAGATCAACCTGATCGCAGCGGTCGAGGCGGGTGTGGCGGCCGCGGTCGGGGTCGTCGTCGGAGCAGCGGGCTTCGTGCTGGCCCGGCCCTGGGCCGCCCGCATCGAGATCGACGGCCATGCGCCGTTCGTCGACGACGTGCGGGTGGCGCCGGCGCTCTTCGCTCTGATCCTCCTGGCGATCCCGGCACTCGCCGTCGTCGCCGCCATGGCCAGCCTGCGGCGGCTGCAGATCTCGCCGCTCGGCGTCGCCCGTCGGGCCGTTCGCCCCCGGCCGACGGCACGGCGTCTCCTGCCCCTGGCCGGTGGGTCGGTCGCCTTCGTCGTGACCTTGGCCCTCGCGGTCGGGAGTGCGAGCATCGTCGCCCTGGTGCCCACGATGGCGGCCTTCGCGGTCGTGATCTGGGGGATCGTCGCCGCCGGGCCCTGGTTCACCCTGCTCGCCGCCCGCG
>JAFGPU010000549.1 GCA_016936035.1 Acidimicrobiales bacterium | reverse complement strand
GACACCTACCGGGTGCTCGCCGCGGTCGACGCCGCGATCATGGTGCTCGACGCCGCCAAGGGCATCGAGGCGCAGACCCTCAAGCTGTTCGAGGTCTGCCGGGCGCGCAACGTGCCTCTGCTCACGTTCATCAACAAGTGGGACCGTCCCGGCCGCGACGGGCTCGAGCTGCTCGACGAGATCGAGTCGCGCCTCGACCTGCAGCCCGTGCCGGTCACCTGGCCGGTCGGGTACGCGGGCGACTTCCGCGGCCTGATCGACCGGCCGACCGGACGGTTCGTGCGCTACGGCCGCACGGCCCACGGCTCGGCCGAGGCGATTGAAGAGGTGGTCGACGCCGAACGGGCCGCCGCCGAGGAGGGCGAGGCCTGGGAGGCCGCCACCGACGAGGTGTCGCTGCTCGACTCGGTCGCCGACGCCGTCGACCCCGAGCTGTTCCTGGCCGGCGAGCAGTCGCCGGTGTTCGTCGGGTCGGCGATCACCAACTTCGGTGTGGGCATGCTGCTCGACGGCATCGTCGACATGGCGCCCGCGCCGTCGCCCCGCTTCGACGTCGACGGTGCCGCTCGCAAGCTCGACGACCCGTTCTCGGCGTTCGTGTTCAAGGTGCAGGCCAACATGGACAAGATGCACCGCGACCGCGTGGCGTACGTGCGGGTGTGCTCGGGCCGCTTCGAGCGCGGCATGGTCGTGAAGCACCAGCCCACCGGGAAGCCGTTCGCGACCAAGTACGCACACTCCGTCTTCGGGCAGGAGCGCGAGACGCTCGACGAGGCGTTCCCCGGCGACATCGTCGCCCTCGTCAACGCCACCGACGTCCGGGTGGGCGACACGCTGTACACCGACGTGCCGGTCGAGTTCCCTCGCCTGCCCGAGTTCGCTCCCGAGCACTTCGTCACCACGCGGGCGCGCGACACCGGGCGGTTCAAGCAGTTCCGCAAGGGCATCGCCCAGCTCGACGAGGAGGGCGTGGTGCAGGTGCTGCGCGACGCCGACCTCGGCGACCAGGCGCCGGTGCTGGCCGCGGTCGGCCCCATGCAGCTCGAGGTGGCGAACTGGCGGCTCGAGAACGAGTTCGGCGCGCAGGCCGAGATGTCGCCCACGCCGTACTCGATCGCCCGGCGCACCGACGAGGCATCGGCCTCGGCGCTTCGGGCGATGCCCGGGGTTCGGGTCCTCGCCCGCGCCGACGGCACGCTCTACGCCCTGTTCGAGAGCCCCTACTGGCTGGCCCGGGTCGAGTCCGAGCACCCTGAGCTCACCCTCGAGCGTCTGGTCGCCGAGGGCACCGTGGGCTGACGTTCCGCCACGGGCAGGTGCCGGGGGCGGGTGGTGCTGCTCCGGGGGCGCTCCTGCGACGCGCCTCGGTGAGGCTCGCGCCTGGTCGCCGAGGGCACGGTGGGGTGACGTCCCGCTACGGGCAGGTGGTGCCGTCCTCGGGCACCTCGAGGTCGACCAGGTAGGCCGTGGCGATGTCGTCGACGCACGGCACCCCGTTGCCGACGACCGTGTGGCCGTCTCCCTCGTAGGTGAGCAGCACGCCCGTCTCGAGCCGCTCGGCGGTGCGCACGCCCGACTCGTACGGCGTGGCGGGATCGTTGGTGGTCGACACGACCAGGATGGGCGGCGCGTCCGGGGCCGTCACCGCCGGCATCGGTTCCTCCTCGACGGGCCACATGGTGCAGCGGACGTAGTCGTTGACGATGGCCTCACCGAAGTGCGGCGACTCGTCCGCGGCGTCGGCCCCGGCCGCGAGCAGCTCCTCGGGCGTCTCGGGCCACTCGAAGTCGAGGCAGTTCACGGCGAAGTAGATGTCGAAGTCGGCGACCCCGAGGTACTGGTCGGCCAGCGCGACCATGCCGGAACCGTCGCCGTCGAGCCCGTCCGCGACCGCGTCGGCCAGGTCGGGCCACAGCGTCTCGCTGTAGAGCGGCATGGTGAGTCCGGTCGACATCTCCCCCGGGCCCAGGTCGCGCGGCTCGGCCGGGACGGGCGCCTCCTCCACCTGCGCCAACAGGTCCTCGACGGCGCCGATGGCGTCGGGGGCGAGCGGGCACGACGAGTCGGCGTCGCAGTCGTCGGCGAACGCCTGCAGCGCCACCTCGAACCCGGCGGCCTGGGTGGTGGCGGACTCGATGCCGGTGGGCCCGAGGTCGAGGATGCCGTCGATGATCATCGCCCGCACGGTGGGCCCGAACAGCTCGGCGAGCTGCTGGCCGATGGCGGTGCCGTAGCTGAAGCCCAGGTAGTTGAGCTGGTCGTCGCCCATGGCGGCCCGCACCGCGTCGATGTCGCGGGCGACGTCCTCGGTGCCGAGGTGGGGGAGCAGGTCGCCGGCCTCGGCCTCGCACCCGTCGACGTACTCCTGGCTGGTCGTCAGCAGCTCGCTGGTGTCGTCGGGGGAGTCGATCGTGTAGTCGACGCCGTAGAGCTCCTGCATGTCGCCGCCGCAGTCGATGGCGCTGGCCCCGAGGCCCCGGGGGTCGACGCCCACGATGTCGAAGTGCTCGGTGATCTCGTCGGGCAGCATGTAGGAGATGCCGATGGCGAAGTCGCCGGCCGTGCCGCCGGGGCCACCGGGGTTGACGAACAGGGGCCCGATGCGGTCGCCGCTGGCGGGCACCCGGGTGATGCTGAGGGGCAGGGTTTCGCCCTGGGGGTCGTCGTAGTCGACCGGGACCTCGAGCACGGTGCACTCGGCCTCGCTGCCGCACGACGACCAGTCGAGCTCGCCAGCCCCTTCGGGGCCGTCGGTGGCGGGGGCGTCCTCGGTGACCGCGGCCCCGTCGTCGCCGAGCGTCTGGTCGTCGGCCTCGGTGGCGCAGGACGTGGCGGCGGCGAGGGCGAGCAGGCTGGCGAGCGCGAGGAGGGGGCGGCGGCGGAGCACCTGCCGACGCTATCCGGGTGCGTCGGCGGCGGTGGCGCGCGCCGCCCACATCCACTCGCGAGGCGTGACCTCGGCATCGTGGATGGCGGCGGCCGCGTCACGGCCCACGTAGCGCAGGTGCCAGGGCTCGAAGGCGTAGCAGGTGCGGTCCTGCGCACCGTCGGGGTAGCTCATGACGAAGCCGTACTCGTGAGCGTGCTCGGCGACCCAGCGCCCCGCGGGGGTGTCGGCGAACGCCGGGGTCAGCTCGCCGACACCGGGATCGAGCACGTCGATCGCCGTGCCGAGCTGGTGCTCGCTGTGACCGGCCCGAGCCGTGCGCAGGGTGGCATCCTGTTCGCCCGACTGCTCGACCTGACGGTCGAACAGCTCCTGTTGGTACGACTCGCTGCGGTAGCCCGAGATGACGACGATGGGCGTGCCGTTGGCCTCGGCCGCGGCGCGCATGGCGGCGAGGTCGTCGACGATGATGGCCCGCACCTGGTCGCGCGCCTCGAAGCCTGCCTCGGTGGCCTCGACCAGGTCGGTGGGTGCGAAGCCTTCCGGGAGCCGGTGGGCAGGGTCGACCACGAGCGTGGCCCAGTCCGTCATCGGGTCGCCGTCGACCGGGTCGTCGGCGGCCTCGCAGGACGGCGGCGGGGGAACCGTGGTGCTGGTGGTGGTCGGTCTGGTGCTCGACGTCGGGGGTGAGACCAGCCCGACGGTCGGCCCGATGGGGTCGGCAGACGAGATCTGGGTCGAGTCCCAGGTGATCCAGAGGCCCACCCCCGACGCGACGACGACGACAACGAGCGCGAGCCCGACAAACCAACCCTTCATCCCGTGGGCCAACCTACGCCGTCCGCGGTGGCCGTTCGACACGCGCCACTGTCCACGTCGACCCCACTACCGTCAGCGCGGGCGGGCGACGCCGCCATCGCGTTCGCGGCCGCCGCGACGGGGCCGGTACGCTGAGCGCCCACCTTCGGGGACGTAGCTCAGCTGGCTAGAGCACCTGCTTTGCAAGCAGGGGGTCGTGGGTTCGAGTCCCATCGTCTCCACCAAGGGACCGCCGCAGGTCAGCACCGATCTCGACCCGGTTGTGCAGCGCGGCTGCGGGGCCGTGCCGGAAGGGCGAGGGCCACGCACGGGTCACAGCACGGCACTCAAGCGGGGTTGGGGTCGTACTCCTCATCGGGGGGAACCACGACCGTCGCGCAGGCTTGGCAGCGATGTGCGATGCGCGGCTTCCGGCCACGCATCGTCGATTCGAGGACCACCGTCGATCCCCGGGGCGGCCGAGCCCTCCACTTGGGGATCGTCGTTTGCCAGCGAACCGTGTGCCGGGTGACCGGATTCCACGGCGTGTGAAGCACAAGCGCGCCCACCTGCATCGGCCGCGCACATGAGGGACAGTCCACGCCACCGTGTCCTACCAGACCCTAGGAGCGCTCGACCATGTGCGCCGTGGACCGGCGACGGCCACACGAGGCCGTGCGGGGATCTCGGTGCCTCACGTCAGCGCCGACGATCGCCGCCCCCCGCTCGCTGAACTGCTTGCCATCGGCCACCGGGCCGCGGATGATGCCAGCGCTGGCCGCGAACGACCGCGGGCCTGAGGGGGAATCATGCGCAGAACGACTCGTGTGCTCGCGACTGCGACCGCTGTCATCGCACTGGGCGGGTGCTGGGCCGTGCCGGGCCAGAACGCCGACCGCACGGCGTACAACCCGTTCGAATCGGGCCTGACGACGGCGACCGTGGGTGAGCTCACGCAGGCGTGGGCCACCGGGACGGGCGCCGGTCCGGCCAGCGATCCCGTGGTGTCGACGGCCGGGGTGCACGTCGTGGTCGACGGCTGCACGATCAGGACCCACCGCCCCGCCGACGGCTCGACGTCGTGGAGCCAGAGCCGCTCGATCCCGTTCGTGGGCTGCGACCCCATCGTGCAGTCCAGCCCTCCGTTCGTCGTGGGCGACCGGGTCATCTGGGGACGGAGAGCCGAGATCCGGTCCACGTATCCGAGGTGCGGGCCGAACGAGGGCATGACGACCTTCGACGGCGACTCGTTCCAGCACGACATCGACACGGGCGCCACGCCGACCGAACCGACCCCGCCGGCGCAGATCGTCGCCGCGGTGCGGGACGACACGGCGGTCGCGACCTCGCCGAAGGTCTTCTACAACAGCTCCTACGACCCGCAGTGCCCGAGCGCCTGGTTCGCCAACGGCATCGTCACCGTTGGCCCGTCGAACGACCCGGCGGCCCGCCGCTCGTTCGAGACCAGCGGCGGAACGCTGCCCACCTTGGGGGTGGACGCGGTGTTCCAGACGGGCGACGGCACGCTCGCCACCACTCCCGGTGACGCGGCCGTCGGCCAGGCGGTGCGCTCCTACTCGGTGACGACGGCTCGCCCCGGGTGCGGCGGCGACGGCAACGTGGAGTGTCCAGTGTGGGTCGCTCCCACCGACGGCGCGGCCACACGTGTCGTCATCGCGCCGGACCAGAGCACGCTCTACACCGGGACGGCCGCCGGCACCGTGTACGCCCTCGACGCCACGACGGGTGCCGTGCAGTGGACCGTCTCGGTCGGCGCCCCCGTCACCGCCTCGCCGGCTCTGGCGGACGGCATCCTCTACGTGCCCACCGGCGACGGCCGCCTCGTCGCCGTCGACGCAGCGGGCACCACGCTCTGGGAGGCAGCGACCGGGTCAGCCGTCGGCGTCCAACCCGCCGTGGCCGGCGGGGTGGTGTACACGGGGTCCGACGACGGGTCGGTCGACGCGTTCGACGCGACCGGATGCGGCGCCCCCACCTGTACCGCTGTGTGGTCGGCCGAGACCGGCAGCCGCATCACCGGTGCGCCCGCGGTCAGCAACGGGCAGCTCTACGTCGGCACGGACGACGGGCGCCTGGTCGCCTACGCCCGGGGTTGAGCTCCGCCGGCGGGCGGTTCGCGGCCCGCCGGTTCACTGAGCGATCTCAGGCCGCCGTCGATACCCGCCCGTCGGGTCAGCACGGCGGGCTGGGGACGTTCTGCATTGTTGGACGGTATCCGAGCTGCTGAGGGTCAGCGGGCGTGGGGACGGATGCGGATGCGGCTGACGCGCCGGCCGTCGACGGACTCGACCACGAGGTCGTAAGCGGCGCCGGTGTCGACGGTGGCGCCGACGTCCGGGATCGTGCCGAGGTGGGCGAGCACCAGGCCGGCGACGGTGGTCACCTCGGGGTGCACGAGGTCGACGCCATGGTCGTCACGCAGATCGGCGAGCGTGACGCCGCCATCGACGCTCAGGCTGCCGTCGTCGTGGTGCACGACCTGGCCCGCCCGGTCCTCGATCTGCTCGTCCATGACCTCGGCGATGAGGTCGTCCAGCGTGACCAGGCCGACGGTGCCGCCGAACTCGTCGACGACGAGGATCGCGTGGGTCTGCTCGCGCTTGAACCGCTCGAGCAGTCGCTCCGCCGACGCGGTGGCGGCGACGGTCGGGAGGTGGCGGACCAGTTCGTCGACCGGGGGTGGGCTGCCCACCTGCGCGGCCCGCATGACGTCCTTCGCGTGGAGCATGCCGATGACGTGGTCGAGGTCGCCGTCGACGACCGGGTACCGGCTGCGGGGTGAGCGATCGATCTGCTCGATGACGTCGTCGACGGGGGTTGCGCGGTCGACGACCTCCATCTGCGCACGTGGGGTCATCAGCTCCTCCGCCGTCCGCTCGTCCAGGTCGAAGATGTTGTGGATCAGCCCCCGTTGCATCGCGCCGAGTTGGCCGCTGTCGGCGGCTTCGTCGGTGACGATCTCGAGCTCGGCGCTCGTGTAGAGGGCGAGGCGTCGGTCGGGCTCGGGGATGCGCAGCAGCCGGAGCAACCCGAGGGCGATCGTGTTGAGCAGGTGGACCATCGGCCGGAACAGCAGCCCGAACACGCGCATGACCGGGTTCACCTTGATGCTGACCTGTTCCGGCGACTGGAGGGCGAGGCCCTTGGGGATCATCTCGCCGAACACGACGTGCAGGTACGTGATGCCGCTGAGGGCGACGACGAACCCGACGGTGTGAGCCGCGGACTCGGACAGGCCCCAGTCCTCGAAGGGGCCGTAGAGCCACTTCGCCACCGCGGGCTCGCCGTACATGCCCAGGCCGATGCTGGCCAGCGTGATGCCGAGCTGGGCGACGGCGATGTAGGCGTCCTTGCCGGTGGGGCGGTCGAACACGTCGACGAGCCAGCGGGCGATGCGGCTGCCCCGGTCGGCGAGGGTCTGCAGCCGGCTGCGGCGCGCCCCCACCAGGGCGAACTCGGCCGCGACGAACACGGCGTTGACCAGCACGAGCGCCAGGATCACCAGGACGGGCAGAACGACGGTGGTGATCACGGGACCTGCTCCGGCAGGTCGAAGCTGACCCGGGTGACCGCGGTCTCGTCCATGGCGTCGACGCGCAGCGTGACCGCAGCTGGTTCGATCGTGACGTGGTCGCCGACCCGGGGCCGCCGGCCGAGCTCGTGCCACACCAGGCCGCCGACGGTGTCGACGTCGACGTCCGGCGGGCGCAGGCCGAACCGGTCGACCAGGGTCTGCACCAGCACGTCGCCCCGCGCGATCACCCGCCCCGCGGCCACGGTGACCGGCTCGTCCTCGAGATCGAACTCGTCGAGCACCTCGCCGAAGATCTCCTCGATGGCGTCCTCGAGGGTGACCATGCCGACGACGGAGCCGAACTCGTTGACGACCATCGCGCAGTGCTGGTCCTGCTCGCGCAGGCGTTGCCACAGGGTCGGCACCGTCGCGACCTCGGCGACGTCGAGCCCGGGCCGGGCGATGCTGCCGACGGTTGCGTCCGGCTCTCGACGGGCCCGCCCGAACAGGTCGCGCAGGCTGACGATGCCGACGACGTCGTCTCCCTCGCCGGTGACGGGAAAGCGGGTGTGCGGCGTCGCCACCACGCGGGCGAGCGCGTCCCCGACCGTCTCGTCCGCGGCCACGGTCGTGAGTCGCCGGCGGGGTGTCATGATCTCGCGGACCAGGCGGTCCTCGACGTTCAGGACGCCGGCGAGCATGTCGCGCTCGGACGCGTCGATCAGCCCGCCCGCCGCGCTCGCCCGGTACAGGCCCGCAAGCTCCTCGGGGGAGTGCACGTGCGCGTGGGTGTGCTCGGTGTCCAGGTTCCCGGCCCGCATGAGCGCGAACGCCGAACCGTTGAACACGGCGACCAGTGGCCGGAACAGCCACTGGCTGATCCGCATCGGCACCAGGGTCGCAGTCGCCAACCGTTCCGGGTAGCGGAGCGCCGCCGTCTTCGGGAGCAGCTCGCCGATCACCACCTGCAGGCCGGTGATGGCCAGGAGCACGATCAGCACGGCCACCGCGCGTCCCCCGTCACCGAAGACCGGCTCGAGCAAGGGCGTGAGCGCGGCCTGGCCGTACGCGCCCGCGACCAGGCTGCTCAACGTGATGCCGATCTGGCAGGCGGCGACGTAGTTGTCGAGCCGCCTGGGATCCTCGAGGATCTCGAGCAGCCCTGCCGCAGGTGCGCTGCCCCCGTCGGCATCCTCCTGCACGCGGGACCGGCGCGAGCCCACGGTGGAGAACTCGGCCGCCACGTACAGGGCGTTGAAGGCCACCATCACGGCGATGAGCAGCAGCGGCACCAGGACGTTCATCGGATCGGGGCGCTCACCATGTGGTCGCGGACGGGTTGGCGGAGCCTAACCACACCGTCGGGCTGTCGGGCCGCCCGGAGCGGGCCGTCTGGAGATCACGCGGAGCTGGCCGGCGTGATCGCGACGCCGTCGTCGGGCGGGGGGAGCGGTTGGCGGAGCCGGGCGGGCCCGACGACCGAGGTGACGCGCTCGCGAGGCGAGGACGGACATCGACCTCGGTCGCGGTCAGTCCGCCTGTGGCCGCAGCAGGAGCTCACCGCCGTGGCGTTCGAGCAGGGTCTCGACCGCGGTGGCGTGGCCGTGGCTGCACACGACGACGAGCACCTGCCCGGGCTCCAGCGGCACCGACGACAGCTCGTCGCGCTCGTCGAACGCCCGGTTGTCGTGCCCGATCCCGAGGTAGCCGCCGAGCATGGCGCCGCCCAGGCCGCTGCCCGCCCCTGCGGCGAGGATGCCGCCGAGCCCGAGCACCCCGCCCGGCACCAGCGCGATGGCGGCGATGGACATGCCGGCGAGGAACCCGATCGCCGCACCCGCCGCCGTGCCGATCCCGGCGTCGTGCTCGAGCTCGCTCTCCGCGTCGCGCTCGAACGCGCGGGGCGCACCCTCGCGCACGGCCACGCCGAGCTGGTCGTCGCCGAGGCCGAGCTCGTCGACGGCCGCCTGCGCCGCGGACCTCGCATCGAAGATCGCCGCGACGTGATCGTGCGCCGTGTGCCTGCGGGCCCTCTCGCCGGCGCGCACCTTCTCGTGCAGCTGCTCGACGATGGCCGCGTCCTCTGCCGCGACGTGGGGCCGGTACGGCGGCGCGTAGGTGCCGAGCGGCTGTCCGTCGGCGGTGCCCAGCGCGAACAGCATGCCCGCAGGGTCGGGCACGGTGATGCCTTCGAAGCGGACCAGCCGTGCCACGACCAGGTCCGCGGGGTCGTAGGTCTCGCCGGAGGAGCTGGCGCGCAGGTGGGCGCCCTCGGCGACGAGCTCGTCGGCGAACCCCTGGGCTGCGAGCACACCTCGCACATGATCGACCGTGGTGACCGTCATGGCTCCATCCTCTGCTCCGCCGTGCCCCGCCACCAGGGTCGGAGGTCCCACGGACCGTAGCGATGCGCCACGACGAGCGTTGCCCCCGGCAACTGCCTTGACCTGAAGCTTCCTTGAAGTGTGACACTGCCCGGCATGCAGATGGACTTCAGCCACTGGATGGCGCTGGAGAGCGCCATGCACGGCGACCAGAGCCGGCGTCGCTTCAGTCGCACGACGTTGCGGCGCATCTGGGACTTCGCCCGCCCGCACCGGCGGGCGCTGGCCGGCTTCCTCGGGCTCAGCGTCGGTACCGCCGTGTTGACGGTCGCCACCCCCGTCCTCGCCGGTCAGGTCGTCGACGAGATCGTCGACGGCCAGGATCGGGGCCGGGTCATCGGCCTCGCCGTGGTCATCGCGGTGGTCGCCCTGTTCGACGCCGTCGTGAGCATCGGCGAGCGCTGGCAGTCGGCGAAGATCGGCGAGGGGCTCATCCTCGACCTGCGCCGCGCGGTGTTCGGGCACGTGCAGCGCATGCCGGTGGCGTTCTTCACCCGCACGCGCACGGGCGCCCTCGTGAGCCGGCTCAACAACGACGTCATCGGCGCCCAGCGCGCCTTCACCTGGACGCTGTCCGGCGTGGTCAGCAACGTCATCGCGCTCGCGCTGGCCCTGGCGGTGATGCTGGGGTTGTCGTGGCAGATCACGGTGCTGGCGCTGGTGCTGCTGCCGGTGTTCGTCATCCCGGCCCGGCGGATGGGGGCCCGGCTGGCGCACCTCGAGCGCGAGGCCGCCGACCTCAACTCGGCCATGACGACGCAGATGACCGAGCGCTTCTCGGCGCCCGGGGCCACGCTGGTGAAGCTGTTCGGTCGCCCGAACCGTGAGGCGTCCGAGTTCGGCGCCCGGGCCGAACGGGTCGCCCGTATCGGCGTGCGCACCGCCATGGGGCAGTACGTGTTCATGGCCGCCCTGTCCCTCGTCTCGGCGCTGGCACTGGCGCTCGTCTACGGCCTCGGCGGCTACATGGCGCTCGCCGGCGAGATCGAGGCCGGCACCATCGTGACGCTGGCCCTGCTACTCACCCAGCTCTACGCCCCGCTGACCGCGCTGGCCAGCGCCCGCGTCGACGCGATGACGGCCATCGTCAGCTTCGAGCGGGTGTTCGAGGTGCTGGACATGACGCCGCTCATCGACGAGCGGCCCGATCCGGTCGCGATGCCCGACGGGCCGGTGTCGGTCGAGCTCGACGAGGTGCGGTTCGCCTACCCGTCGGCCGACAGGGTGTCGCTGGCCTCGCTCGAGGAGGTGGCGACCCTCGACACCCGGGGTGGCACCGAGGTGCTGCACGGCGTCTCGTTCCGGGTCGAGCCGGGCCAGATGGTGGCGCTGGTGGGCACCTCCGGCAGCGGCAAGTCGACCATCGCGTCGCTGGTCCCCCGCCTCTACGACGTCGACGGCGGCGCCGTGCGGCTGGGCGGGGTCGACGTGCGCGACCTGTCGTTCGACGACATCCGCGCCACCATCGGCATGGTCACCCAGGACGGCCACCTGTTCCACGACACGGTGGCCGAGAACCTGCGGTTCGCCCGGCCCGACGCCACCGACGACGAGCTCTGGGACGCTCTGCGGCGCGCCCGGCTCGCCGATCTCGTCGAGTCGCTGCCGGACGGGCTCGACACGGTGGTCGGCGAGCGTGGCTACCGGTTCTCGGGTGGCGAACGCCAGCGCCTGACCATCGCCCGCATCCTGCTCGCCGAGCCGCGCGTCGTCATCCTCGACGAGGCCACCGCCAGCCTCGACTCGACGTCCGAGGCCGCCGTGCAGGCTGCGCTGACCGATGCCCTGGCCGGGCGGACGGCGATCGTCATCGCCCACCGGCTGTCGACCATCCGCCGGGCCGACGTGATCCTCGTCGTCGAGCACGGCCGTATCGTCGAGCGGGGCACCCACGGCGAGCTGCTGGCCGCGGCCGGCCGCTACGCCGAGCTGCACCGCACCCAGTTCGCCGCCGACGCCGCGGCAGTCTCCAAGGCGACCGACAGCGACGACAGCGACGACGAGGTCGACGACGCGGCCCCGCCGATCGAGGCGGTGGCTTGACCGACGGCGGTCGACCGGAATCGACTGCAGCGGCCGCTGTGGCTGTGGCTGTGGCTGTGGCTGTGCACCACGGTGTCGTCCCGTGGACCGGCCACCTGGCGACCGGGGCGGCGACATCGAGCGTGGGGGCGGTGACCGATGTGCTTCTGGCGTCTCTCACCGCGGGATGTGCTGGTGAGGGACGCCGGAAGTGGCGTGGTCGAGTGGGCTGGTGACCGACGGGGTTCTGGCGTCTCTCACGGTGATATCTGCTGCTGAGGGACGCCGGAAGTGGTGTCGCTGCGGTGGGTTGGGTGAGCGACGGCCGGGACCCAGGTCAGGCGATGGGGGCGCCCACCCG
>JAFGPU010000548.1 GCA_016936035.1 Acidimicrobiales bacterium | reverse complement strand
GAACCGGCGTCCCTCACCGCGCCATGCGCTCCTCAGAGACGCCAGAAACAAAGGCGGCAGCGGCGGCGGTCGCGCTCAGTCGGGGTCGGTGAAGCTGGCCGCCCGCTTCTCGAAGTAGGCGGCCACGGCCTCGACCTGGTTGGGCGTGCCGATGAGCCCGCCGATCGTGTCCCGCTCGTCGGCGTACTGCTGCGCCAGGGGCACCGTGCCCGACTGGTCGATCAGCGCCTTGATGCCGCGGATGGCGTGCGGGCTCTTGCCCGCGATCTCGCGCGCCAGCGCCAGGGCGTCGTCGAGGGGGGCGTCGCTGGTGCGCGTCCCCAGGCCGAGGTCGACGGCTTCGGCGCCGCTGACCGTGCGCCCGGTCCAGGTGAGCTCCTTGGCGACGTCGGGCCCGACCAGGCGGGGCAGCGTCGCCGTGCCGGTCATGTCCGGCGACAGGCCCCACCGGATCTCGAGCACCGCCAGCTTGGCCTCGGGGTGCACGATCCGCAGGTCGGCGCCGAGGGCGATCTGCAGTCCCCCGCCCAGGCAGTGCCCCCACACCGCGGCGATGACCGGCACCGGCACCTCGGACCAGCCGTGGGCCGCCTGCTGGGCCAGATGGGTGATGCGCCCGTCGGTGCGGCCGATGGCCCCGAGGCCGTCGCCGGCACCGCCGCCCTCGCCGGCGCTCTCGGTCGCCGGCGCCGAGGGGCCACCGCTGTCGACCGTGCCCCGGCCGCCCGCCATCGCCATGAAGCCGGAGAAGTCGAGGCCGGCCGAGAAGGCCCGGCCCTCGCCCGACAGGACGACCGCCCGCACCGAGGTGTCCTTGGCCAGGCGGCCGGCGACCTCGACCAGCGCGACGAACATGTCGCCGTCGAGCGCGTTGAGCTTGTCGGGTCGGTTGAGCCGCACGTCGGCGACGCCGTCGTCGATGTGGACGGTCACACGGTCGGACATCGGGGCCTCCTCGGGGGTCCTCCGTTCACTCTGCCTCATGGGCGCCGACGGAGCCCACCGCAGCAACGACGGGCGGCCGTGGCGGCGAGGGGTCGGACGGGTCAGGGAGGGCCCTCGTCGATGGCGGCCTCGACCGTGGCTGCGGTGACCGTGAACGGGTCGAACCGGGCGAGCCACCAGGTGGCGCCCGCGGCCTGCCAGCCGTCGACCGCCTCGCCGGGCCAGCCCTGCACGACGATGTCGAACGGTCGGCCGAGCGCGGTGGCGCGCTCGACGATCGAGGCCAACGACGACGGGTCGTCGGTGTCGATGAGGAACAGCCCGTCGTGGCGTAGGGCCCGGGAGATCGGCCGCTGGTTGGGCCAGCGTGCGGCCAGCCAGAGGGGCATGCCGCCCGGCCGCGCCGGCCGGGGCAGGAACCGCACGTCGTCGACGTGGTAGTGCTCGCCGTGGTGGCTGACCGTGTCTCCCGTCAGCAGCCCGGTGAGCACCTGCAGGCCCTCGTCGAGCATGGTGGCGCGGCGCCGGTCGTCGGTCTCCTCGCCGAAGCGGGACAGCTCGCCCCCGCTCGAGTCGAGCCCGAGCCCGAGGCCGAGCACGAAGCGACCGCCCGAGAGCTGGTCGAGCGCGACCGCCTGGCGGGCGACGATCCACGGTCGGCGCCGGGCGAGCGGGGTGACCATCGGACCGATCTCGATGCGCTCGGTGGCCGTCGCCATGGCGGCCAGCGCCACCCACGGGTCGGTCGCCGCGGTGACCGGCGGGCGGAGGACGACGTGGTCCCACAGGAACACACCGTCCCAGCCCCGATGCTCGGCGCGTGCCGCCAGCCCGGCCAGCACGACCGGGTCGGCGAGGTCGTCGAAGATCGGCAGGAACAGTCCCCGGCGCACCGCCGCGACCGTAGCGTCGGCGTCTCGCGCGCCGGGGGCGGGTTTGCTCGGGTTAGCGTCGAGCGCGATGGCCGACATCCGCACGCTGCCTGTCACCGCCGAGCTCATCGACTACGCGGTCGCCCACGGCTCGTGGCCGGTCGACGACGTGCTCGCCGACCTCCGCCGCCGGACCAAGGCCCTCGGCGGTCCGGCCGGCATGCAGATCGGGCCCGACCAGGGCCAACTGCTGACGCTGCTGACGCGGCTCGTCGACGCCCGCCGGGCGGTCGAGGTGGGGACGTTCACCGGCTACTCGTCGCTGTGCATCGCGCGGGGCCTGGCGCCCGACGGCACGCTGCTGTGCTGCGACGTGAGCGAGGAGTGGACCGCGCTCGGCCGCGAGGCCTGGGCGCGCGCCGGCCTCGCCGATCGCATCGAGCTCCGCCTCGCCCCGGCGATCGAGACCTTGCAGGCGCTGCCCACCGGCGAGCACATCGACCTGGCCTTCATCGACGCCGACAAGGGCGGCTACGTGGACTACTGGCGCGAGCTGGTGCCCCGGGTCCGGCCCGGCGGCCTGCTGCTGGTGGACAACGTCCTGTGGTCGGGCGCGATCGTCGACGATGCCGACGCCGAGCCGAACACGGTCGCGCTCCGCTCCTTCAACGACATGGTCGCCGCCGACGACCGGGTCGACGTGGTGATCGTCCCGGCCTTCGACGGCCTCACCGTCGCCCGCAAGCGCTAGCGGGCCGGTCCTCGTGCTCGCGGGCCGGTCCTCGTAAGGTCGGTGGTGGCGGGGGCGAGGAGGCGATGTGGACGATCACGAGCAGACCAGGGACCGGGAGCGGACGAAGTCGACGCGCGCGCCGGGGCCGTGCGGAGGCGCCGTCTACGGGCTGGGGCTGATCGGCGCCGCGGTGTGGTACTGGCAGCAGGCAGACGGTTTCGGCGAGCACGTCGTCGGGCTCCTCAAAGCGCTCGTGTGGCCGGCGTTCCTCGTCTACGAAGCGCTCAAGGCCCTGGGCGCCTGACACCCGGCGCCGCACGCGTCACGGCGTCGAGCTCGTCCCGGAGCGCGTCGACGAGGAGGCCCGCGTCCGGGACGGCGTCCGCGTCGACCGTCACGGTCACGGCGAGCGTGCCGGCGTACGACAGGACGGCGAAGGCGACGGCGACGTTCCCGGTCACCGCGGTGAGCGGGAGCACCTCGGCGACGGGCGACCCGAGGAACGAGGCGGGCGCGCCCGGTCCCCGCAGGTTGGTGACGAACGTGGTGACCATGCGCTGGCGTTCGATGAGCCACCGCAGCACGCCGAGGGCGGCGAGCCCGCGGAACACCGGAGCGAGCAGCGCCGCGGAGGCCCCCCGGGATCCCGTCTTGCGGGCGCGCGTGGCGACGGCGATCGACGCGAGCCGGTCGAGCGGGCGTCCTGCGGTCGGCAGCCGCACCGGGATGACCCCGACCTGGTTGCCGAGCTGGGCGACGGCGGCGTCGGCGCGCCCGGAGACCGGGACGGAGGCGACGACGTGATCGACGCGCTCGCCGCGCTGAGCCAGCAACGTGCCCAGCGCACCGCTCGCCGCGGCGAGGACGACGTCGTTCACGGTGGCGCCGCGCGCACGGCCGACGGATCGCACCCGGTCGAGATCGGCGCGGACGACGCCGAAGCGCCGCCGGGGCCCGACGGGGCGGTTCAACGAGCAACGGGGTCCGAGCGGAGCGGCCCCGGGGCGGAGCTCGGCGAGGGCGTCGCCCACGCTGGCCGGCAGCCGGGCGAGGCCGGTGAGCGCCCGCATCCGGGCAGCGGTCGCCTCCTGTGCCAGCCTGCGCCAGGTCGGCCTCGGCCCGGGGAACGGCCTCGGCGGCGGGCGGGTCACGCCGTCGACGAGGGTGGCGAGGACGGCCAGCCCGCCCATCCCGTCGGCGAGCACGTGGTGGAACACGACCACCAGGGCACAGCCACCGCCCGCGAGGCCGGTGACGAGGGTGGCCGACCACAACGGCCGGTCAGCCGGGAGCCGGCGGGTCACGGCCTCCGCTGCGACACGGAGGAGGGCGTGCTCGTCGCCGGGCGACGGGCACCGGACCGTGTCGACGTGGTGGGCGATGTCGAAATGCTCGTCGTCGATCCACACCGGGCGGCCGCAGCCCAACGGCGTCCCCACGAGTCGTTGGCGCAGGCGGGGAACGCCACGGATCCGATCGGCGAGCGCGCCGCGGACCGCCTCCGCGCCCAGGTCCCCACCGGGTGAGAGCACCAGGACGGCGCCGACCTGCGCCGGCGCCGGGCCCACATCGGAGACCAGCTCCATCATGTCGATCGCGCTCGCCCGCTCGACCGGGACGTCGTCGGCAGGACGAAGGGGTGCCACGGCACAAGCATCGCCTCTCCGGTCGGGTTCGGCCACGGGCAGGGTGGACGACGGATAGCGTCGCCCGCCATGGCCGACGAGACCTGCACCGTCCTGTTCAACCCCCGTTGCTCCAAGTGCCGCCAGGCCCGTGACCTGCTGCACGAGCGTGGTGTCGACGCGGAGCTGGTGCACTACCTGGTCGACACGCCGAGCCGCGACGAGATCGTCCGCATCTACGAGATGCTCGACCTCGACGACCCCCGCGCCATGATGCGGTCCGGCGAGAGCGTCTATCGCGAGCTGGGGCTCGCGGAGGCCACGCCCGACCAGCTCTTCGACGCGATGGCGGCGCATCCGATCCTGATCGAGCGCCCCATCGTCGTCATGGGCGACCGGGCCGTCGTCGCCCGGCCCCCCGAGCGGCTGCTCGAGGTCATCGACAGCGCCTGACCAGCCGTCCCGCAGCACGACCCAGGGTCGTAGTGACGGTTGGGTAACAAAGGTCACGCCTCTCGTTGACATATGTCCAACGAGGCCCATACGGTGGCCGCCGCTGGGAGGGACGTGACCCTGGTCACCCACGTACCCCCAGCTCAGCGACCGCAGCAGGGAATGGGGAAGACGCGTGCGACGAACGGGCAACCGGTGGAGGCGATGCAGCACAGGCCGCGGCCGTCGGCTGCTGCCGCTGGTGTGCCTCGCGCTCGCCGCCACCGCCTGCGTGAGCGTCGACAGCGGCTCCACGCTGCCGTCGGGAGGCGACGACGACGACGCCGACGCCGGCCCGCCCCAGTACGGCGGCAGCTTCGTCTACGGGCTCGAGGCCGAGACCACGAACGGATGGTGCCTGCCCGAGGGCCAGCTCGCCATCTCCGGCATCCAGGTCGCGCGCTCGATCTACGACACGCTCACCGTCCCCAACGGCGAGGGCGAGTTCGTGCCCAACCTGGCCGAGTCGGTCACCCCCAACGCCGACTACACCGTCTGGACCATCAGGCTGCGCCCCGGCATCGCGTTCCACGACGGCTCTCCCCTCACGGCCGACGTCGTCCGCAACAACCTCGACGCCTACCGGGGCCAGTACCCCGGCCGCACCTCGCTGCTGTTCCAGTTCGTGTTCGCCGACGTCGCCTCCACCGCGGTCGTCGACCCCCTCACCCTCACGGTCACCACCACGCGGCCCTGGCCGTCGTTCCCGTCGTTCCTGTACTCGAGCGGGCGCCTCGGCATCATGGCCCAGGCCCAGCTCGACGACCCCGACAACTGCGGCTCGAACATGATCGGCACGGGGCCGTTCCAGCTCGACGAGTGGCGGGTGAACGACCACCTCAGCCTGGTGCGCAACGACGACTACTGGCGCACCGACGCCGACGGCAACCAGCTCCCCTACCTCGACTCGCTCGAGTTCCGCCCGGTCATCGAGCAGCAGCAGCGCATCAACGGTCTCAAGTCGGGCGAGATCGACGCCTTCCACACATCCACGGCGCTGACCATCGACGAGATGCGGGCCCTCGACGAGGCCGAGCAGGTCAACCTCGCCGAGTCGTCGGACTTCGCCGAGGTCGTCAACCTGATGACCAACGCGACAACCCCGCCGTTCGACAACCAGACCGCCCGCACGGCCATCGCCCACGCCCTCCAGATCGAGCTCGCCAACGAGATCCAGGGCAAGGGCATCCCCCGCATCGCCAACGGCCCGTTCGCCCCCGAGTCGCTCGGCTACGTCGAGGACACCGGGCTCCCCCGCGGCGACATGGACCGGGCTCGGGAGCTGGTCGAGCAGTACGAGACCGAGACGGGCCTCGACTTCGCGTTCCAGATCGCCGCGACCCCCGAGCCGGACACCCTGGCATCGGTCCAGCTGGCCAAGCAGTTCTTCGAGGACGCCGGCATGGACGTCAGCGTGGTCACATTCGACCAGTCGTCGCTGATCAGCGAGGCCATCGGCAAGAACTTCCAGCT
>JAFGPU010000121.1 GCA_016936035.1 Acidimicrobiales bacterium | reverse complement strand
CCGCAGCCGTCACGCCACCCGAGGCACCGGAGGCGCCCGGGGTGGCGGACGACCGGCACGGCGCCGACGAGGAGGAGCTCGACGGCGAGGTGCTGGCGTCGCTCGACTGGCGGTGGGCGCCGTACGACGTGCTGTCGTTCTGGACGCTGGCGCTGCCGGCCCTGCTGCTCGGCGGCATCCTGCAGGCGCTGCAGTCGATCGGCGTCCCCCTGCGCGAGGTCGTGGAGGACGACAGGGTGACCGGGCTGTTCCGCGACGTGTCGCCGGCTGCGGGCATCGGGCTCGGCGTGCTGGCCGTCGCGCTCGTCGGTGTGGTCGGCGCGCTCGCGCTGTTCGTCGAGAAGTGGTGGGGGTTCCGCCTGGTGCGGGAGCCCGGCGGACGCCTGCGCGTCCGGCGCGGTCTGCTCACCGCCCGGTCGATCTCCCTGGACGAGGCCCGCCTGCGGGGCGTGGAGGTCGCCCGACCCGTGCTGCTGCGAGCCGCCGGCGGCGCCCGCCTCCGCGCGGTCACCACCGGACTGGCCGGCGCGGAGTCGTCGCGCGGCGAGGGGGCCGACGCGCTGATGCCCCCGGCACCGGAGGAGGTCGTCCAGCGGATCGCGGCGGCGGTCCTGTCCGAGGCGCGATCGCCCACCGAACGCCCGGACCTGCGGGCCCACCCGGCCGGTGCCCGGCGGCGGCGGCTGACGCGGGCGGCGGTCGCCAGCGCGGTGGTGTGGGCATCTCTCGGCGCAGTCGTCGCAGCGCTCGACGGGGTGCCGGGCGCCGTGGCCCTGGTGCCCGCCGCGGTCACCGCCGCCGTCCTCGCCTACGCCCTCGACGCCTACCGGAGCCTGGGGCACGCCGTGACCGGCCGCTACCTCGTCGTCCGGCGGGGGTCGCTGTCCCGGCGCACCGTCGCGCTGCAGCGCACGGGCGTCATCGGCTGGACCGTACGGCGCACGGTGTTCCAGCGACGCCTCGGCCTGGCCACGATCGTCGCCACCACGGCGGCCGGCCGTGGCGCCTACCCCCTGTCCGACGTCGACCTCGGCGACGGCCTGCGGATCGCCGACCGGGCGGTGCCGGCGCTGCTCGGCCCCTTCCTCACCGATCAGCCGCCGGCGGCCGGCGGCGGTCATCCCGTGATGCCCGACGCGGGTCCGACCACGCCGTCGACGACGTCGACGGCGTCGAGGCACCGGCGCCCGTCGTAGGCGGCCGTGCGCCTACCCCGGGTGGGTCTCGCCCCCGATCGGCGCGAGGACCTGCCCGGTGTAGTAGGCCGAGAGGCGCTCGGAGGCGAGGAACACGTAGGACGGCGCGATGTCGTCGGGCTGCGCCGCCTCGTCCATCGGGACCTGACCGCCGAACGAGGCCGTCTTCTCGGGCGGCATGGTCGAGGGGATGAGCGGCGTCCAGACCGGGCCGGGCGCCACGCAGTTCACCCGGATCCGGCGCTCGACCAGCACCTGGGCCATCGACTTGGTGAAGATGTGGACCGCGCCCTTGGTGGCGGCGTACGCGAGCAGCGACTTGTTGCCCCGCAGCCCGTTGACCGAGCCGGTGTTGATGATCGCCGACCCGTCGGGCATGTGCTCCAGCGCCGCCTGCGTGCACCAGAAGTAGCTGTGGACGTTGGTGCGGAAGGTGGCCTCCCACTCGTCGGTCGTCACGTCGGCCAGCGAGTCGACCGGCCGCTGCTGGGCGATGTTGTTCACCAGGATGTCGAGGCCACCGAGCCGGTCGACGGTGGTGGCGACGGCGTCGCGGCACGCGGCCTCCTCGGAGAGGTCGCCGGGGATCGTGACGCATCGCCGGCCCTCGGCCTCGACCAGCTTGGCCGTGTGGCCGGCATCGTCGTGCTCGGACAGGTAGGCGACGGCCACGTCGGCGCCCTCCTTGGCGAAGGCGACCGCCACGGCCCGCCCGATGCCCGAGTCGCCGCCCGTGATCAGAGCGGTGCGCCCGGCGAGCAGGTCCCGTCCCTCGTACCCGGCCATCTCGTCGTGCGGCTCGGGGGCCATGTCGGCCGTGCGGCCCGGCGCCTCCTGCGACTGCGGCGGCCGGTTCTGCTCCTCGTCGCTCATGGCTCGTCCTCTTCCGTGGTCGGGGCCTCGTTCGGCACCACTGGCGTCTACCCGGGCGAGGTCGCCGGAAGCCGCGGCGCACGTGAGGGCCCGGTCGAGGCGGGACGCCCCGCGCCCCGCCCGCCCCGGCTCAGGGCCGTCGGGGTGGCGTCATGTCGGCCATGAGGTCGGCGAAGGCGTCGAAGCACCGGCGCACGTCGTGGGCGGGCGGGCGGCCGTAGCCGACGAGGAGGCCGTCGGCGCCGTGATGGGGGCCGTGCCACATCGGGCCGACGGCGGTCACGGCGATGCCCCGCGCGGTCGCCTCGGCCAGCACCTCGTCCTCGCCGGCAGTGCCTGCCGGCCAGCGGACCAGGGCGTGCAGCCCCGCCGCCACGCCCTCGACCTGCACGGCGGGCGCCCGGTCGCGGAGAACGGCCGCGAACCGGTCACGGCGCCGCCGGTACGCCGAGCGGGCCCTGCGCAGGTGGCGGTCGAAGACGTGGCCACGGATGAGGTCGGCCAGCACGAGCTGGTCGAGCGACGACACGGGACTGTGGGGCGGGAGCACCGACTCGACCGCGCCGACGAGCGCCGGCGGCACCACGGCCCAGGCCAGGCGCAGGCCCGGCGCCAGGCTCTTGCTGGCGGTGCCCACGTAGAGGACCCGCTCGGGGTCGAGCGCCTGCAGGGCGCCGATGGGCTGGCGGTCGTAGCGCAGCTCGCCGTCGTAGTCGTCCTCGACCACCACCGCCCCGGACGCCAGCGCCCAGGCGACGAGGTCGCCGCGGCGTCCCGGGGCGAGGGTGGCGCCCAGGACCGCCTGGCGGGCCGGCGTGACGATGACCGCGTCGGCATCGCTGACGGCCACCGCCGCCGCGTCGATGCCGCCCTCGTCGACGGGGACGGCCACCACCTCGCCGCCGGCGTCGGCGACGATCCTGCGGTGGAAGGGCAACCCCGGGTCCTCCATCGCGACCGTGCGGCGGCCCGTCACGGCCAGCGCCCGGGTGACGACGGCGAAGGCGTGGTCGACGCCGCCGAACACGACGACCTGCTCGGGCTCGGCCATCACCCCCCGCGCCCGGGCCAGGTAGTCGACGAGCGCGGCGTGCAGCTCGGGACGGCCCCGGGGCCCGACGTAGTCGAGGGCGTCGGCGGGGCCGTCACGCAGCACCGACCGGAGCGCACTCACCCACTCGTGTGCCGGGAACGACGAGAGGTCGGGCGCCCCCGCCGTCAGGTCGACCTGCGGGGCGGCGCTCACCGGCGCGCTCGGCGGTGCGGCGGGCCGGCGGGCCGCTGCGGCGACCACCGTGCGGCCCCCCGCCCGGGCCGACAGGAATCCCTCGGCGACGAGCTGGTCGTAGGCGTCGACGACCGTGCCCCGGGCGACCCCGAGGTCGGCCGCGAGCGCCCGGGTCGACGGCAGGGGCGTGCCGGCGACCAGGCGACCGTCCCGGATCGCAGCCCGGAGGGCCCGCTCGATGCCCTGCCGCCGCCCACCGGTCAGGTCGATGTCGAGCAGCACGTCCACTGGACCAGTGAACTGGCCGCCGACTGGCCCAGGCAACTGGACCACTGCGCCCATAGCGTTCTCGCCATGACCGCAGCCACCCCCACCACAGACACCGCCCCCACGACCAACGGCGAGGCCGCGGCGGCGGCCGAGCCCCGCATCGCTCTCGGCACCCTGTTCCCCGAGGGCTACCGCGCCATGGTGGCCCTCGACCGCGAGGTCGGACGGGCCGGCCTCGAGGAGTCACTGGTCAACCTGGTCAAGCAGCGGGCGTCGCAGATCAACGGATGCGCGTACTGCCTCGACATGCACGGCAAGGACGCCCGCGCCGCCGGCGAGTCGCAGCAGCGACTCGACGTGCTGCCGGCGTGGGACGAGGTGACCCTGTTCACGCCGCGCGAGCGGGCCGCCCTGGCCCTGACCGAGTCGATCACGCTCGTGGCCGACACCCACGTGCCCGACGAGGCGGTCGACGCCGCGCGCACCCACTTCTCCGAGGAGGAGCTCGCCCAGCTCGTGTTCCACGTCGTGACCATCAACGCCTGGAACCGCATCGCCATCACGGCGCGGATGCCCCTGCCGCCGGCCTGACCGCGCTCCTCGTCCCTGGCCGTCGAGGCGCGCCACCGGCCCACCTCGTAGTGTCGATGACGACGTCGTCATCGGCGGCCGGGCGGGCCCGGCGGCCAGGGAGGGGTTTCGCAGGTGCGCGCCACGGACGGACAGGGTCTCGCCGGGTTCTCGGCTCTGGTCACGGGAGGCGGCAGCGGCATCGGCCTGTCGTGCGCCCGGCGGTTGGCGGCCGACGGCGCCACCGTCACCCTCGCCGGCCGGTCCGAGGACCGGCTGCGCGCCGCGGTCGAGGCCGTCGAGGCGGTCGCGGCGACGGGCGCCAAGGTGCAGCACGTGCCCGCCGACGTCACCGACGAGGCGTCGGTCGAGGCGCTGGTCGCCGCGGCCACGGCGCTGACCGGGCGGCTCGACGGCATCGTCAGCAGCGCCGGCGGGTCGGAGACCATCGGGCCCATCACCCAGATCGACGTCGAGGCGTGGCGCCGGACGGTCGACCTGAACATGACCGGCACGATGCTGACCATCAAGCACGGTGCCCGGGTCATGGCGCGCCAGGGCGGTGGGTCGATCGTGGCGATCTCGTCCATCGCCGGCGCGGTCACCCACCGCTGGTTCGGCGCGTACGGCCCGGCCAAGGCCGGGCTGGAGATGCTGTGCGCGGTGGCGGCCGACGAGCTGGGCGCCAGCGGGGTGCGGGTCAACACCGTGCGCCCCGGACTCACCCGCACCGACCTCGTCGAGGCCATCACCGCGCCGGGGCCGGTGCTCGACGACTACCTGTCGTGCACGCCGCTGGGGCGCATCGGCGAGCCCGACGAGGTGGCGACGCTCGTCCGGTTCCTCATCGGCCCGGAGGCCGGGTGGATCACCGGGCAGAACGTGGGCGTCGACGGCGGCCACTCCCTGCGCCGGGGCCCCGACATGTCCGGCCTGCTCGAGGACCTGTTCGGCGCCGACGGCCTGCGGGGCGTCGTGCCCGGGGCCTGACGGCCGCTACTCCCAGTCGGAGGCGAGGTCGCGCTTCAGCGACTCGACGAACCCGCTGAGCGCACCCAGCAGCTCCTCGGACGTGAACGGCTCACCGGCGTTGCGCACGCCCCACACGATGTCGCCCTCGGCGTCACGCGACTTGACGAGCATCCAGACCGACGCCGGCACGTCGCCTTCGACGAGCGGCTCGTCGGACATGGCCGCGATGTGTTGGGCAAGGGCGGAGGAGTCGATCGGCGACATGCGCACGGTCTAGCGCCTCGGCGGGCGCGGATGCCCCATCCGCCCGCTCCCCGCACCGCAGGTGCGGCCCCGGCGCCCTTGCCGGGCGCTAGGTGACGATGCCGCGCAGCACGATGTCGACCGCCTCGCGCGCCTGGTCGGTGACCGTTCCGTGGTCGCCGGGGAACAGTCCCGCCAGCGCCGGCAGGCTGACCATGCCACCGGCGCCGTGGCCGACGAGGAAGTGCAGCGTGGCGGGGGACACCGGGCGGCACCGGCCGGCGGCGGCCAGATCGCGCAGCACGACGTCGGCCACCGCGTGGGCCGGGCGGATGTAGCGGTCGTAGACGACGTCGAGCCGCCCGCCGGGACGGGCCGCCTCGTGGTTGATGATGCGGATGAGCGCGGGCCGCTCGGCCGTGACCTCGACGTAGCGCACGAGGATGGCCCGCAGCCGGTCGAGCTCGTCGCCCTCGACGTCCTGGGCGGCGGCGCCCAGCTCGCCCGCCAGGGCGCGGAAGCCGTGGTCGATGGCCGCGAACCACAGCTGCTCCTTCGAGCCGTAGCGCTCGTGCACCAGGTTGTGGCTGACCCCGAGACGCCGGCACACCTGGCGCACCGAGGTGCCCGCGTAGCCGTGGTCGGCGAACGCATCGAGTGCCACGTCGAGCAGCTCGTCCTCAGACACCGTGGCCACGGCAGGGAGGCTACCCCGGCGACCACGGTCCTTGACGCGTGTCAAGCTAAGCTCGCCGGGGTAGGACGTGACCCCAGGACGGGAGGACCGATGGTCTCGCTGCCCACGCTGAGCGACGTGCCGCTGATCGGTGGCGCGCTGCGCGACCAACTGATGGCGCCGGTGGCGCGCTCGCTCGCGGCCGACCGGCTGCCGTTCGAGCAGTACGCCGATCCGCCCGGCGACCCCGGCCTGTTCGGTCCGGGCAGCGTGACCTGGCGGGTGCACGGCGACCCCTCGATGATGATCGGCGGGCTGTCGGCGCTGATGCTGCAGACGCTGCACCCGCTCGCCATGGCCGGCGTCGAGGAGCACTCCAACTACCGCGACGACCCGCTCGGCCGGCTGGGGCGCACCGGCTCGTTCGTCACCGGCACCACCTACGGGTCGACCGAGGCGGCCGAGCGGCTCATCAAGCTCGTGCGGGGCATGCACCGCAAGGTGCGCGGCACCGCGCCCGACGGCCGGCCCTACTCGGCCGACGATCCCGAGCTGCTCACCTGGGTGCACGTCACGGAGGTGTCCAGCTTCCTCAGGGCCCACCAGCGGTTCACCCCGTTCCCGGTGCGCGGCGAGCAGGCCGACCGCTACCTCCACGAGGTGTCGACCATCGCCGAGCGCCTCGGGGCCGAGCAGGTGCCCCGCAGCCGCGTGGCGCTGCGCGCGTACTTCCGCGACGTCCGCCCCGAGCTCGAGGCCGGCAACCAGGCGCTCGACACCATGGCCTTCCTCGTCAAGCCCCTGCCCGGCAACGCCGTCATGACCGCGGCGCACCAGATCGTGGTGCGGGCGGCCATCGGCCTGCTGCCGGGGTGGGCCCGCGACATGCTCGGCGTTCCCCACCCCGGGCTGGTGAGCCAGGCCGTGGTGCTCCCGGCCGTGCACATGCTGCTGGGCGCTCTGCGCTTCGCCGGGGGCGAACCGCTGCCGCTCACCGAGGCCCGCCGCCGCTGCGCGGCCGAGCCCCCGCGCCGCGTCGCCTGAGCCGACCGGCGCACCGTGCCCGGTCGCTACCTGCCGGTGAAGTTCGGCTCGCGCTTCTCGAGGAACGCCTTGGGGCCCTCGCGGGCGTCCGTCGACGCCATGACCTCCATCCCCAGCTCGAGCTCGCGCTGGTAGGCCTCGGCCTCGGGCACCGCATCGGCGGCCAGGACCGACGCCTTGATGTTGCGCACGGCGAGCGGCCCGTTCCGAGCGATCCGGGCGGCGATCTCGCGGGCCCGGTCGAGCGCCGTGCCCTCGGCGACGACGTGGCCGACCAGACCCACCTCGTAGGCCCGCCGGCCGGAGATGGGCTCGCCGGTGATCAGCATCTCCATCGCCACGGTCCAGGGGATCTGCCGGGGCAACCGCACCGTCGACCCCGACATGGGGAACAGTCCCCGCTGCACCTCGCTGACGGCGATCTGCGCCGTCTCGGCCGCCACCCGCACGTCGAACGCCTGCAGGATCTCGATGCCTCCGGCGTAGCAGTAGCCCTCGACGGCGGCGATGATCGGGGTCCGCGGCCGGAACTCCTTGAGGAAGCCCTTGTAGATGAGCGAGATGTCCTGCCGGATGCGCTCCTCGTAGGCGTTCTCGGCCGGCTTGCCGGACGTGAGGGCGCCGACGAGGCGATCGAGATCGGCGCCGGCCGAGAAGTTGCCGCCGGCGCCGGTCATGACGGCGGCCCGCACGTCGTCGTCGGCGTCGATCATGTCCCAGGCGTCGCACAGCCGGCACAGCACCTCGGCGTCGAAGGCGTTCTTCTTGTCGGGACGGTTGAGCGTGAGGGTCACGACGTGACCGTCGCGCTCGACGAGGACCGCGGGTTCTGACATACCGTCAGGTTCTAGCCGACGGCTCGCCCGCGGTTCGCCCCGACCGGGACCTGCTCGATGCGGGCCGCCCCAGCCACCGACGGTGGTTGGCCGGGGCCGTCACAGGGAACGGTCGCACCATGACTCTGCGTAGCCATCGCCTCGCAGGGCGCCGGGGCGGCGCCGCTCTGATGGCCCTCACCGTCCTGGTCGTCGCGGCCGCCGCGCCCTGCCGGCCCCAGCCCGAGATCACCGTCACTACCGTGCTCTCCGGCCTGTCCCGCCCGTGGGACATCGCCTTCGCCCCCGGCGGCGACATGTTCTTCACCGAGCGGGTGGGACGCATCAACGTCCGCACCGACGGACAGCACCGGGTGCTCGCCACGCCGACCGACGCCGTCGCCATCGGGGAGGGCGGCATGATGGGGATCGCCCTCGACCCCGAGTACGGCGCCAACCGCCGCGTCTACACGTGCTTCCTGTCGAACGCGAGCGGGGCGCTCGACGTGCGCATCGCCCGCTGGCGGGTCAACGGCGCCAGGACGGCGCTGACCCACCGCACCGACATCCTCACCGGCATCCCCGCGCACCCGACCGGCCGGCACTCCGGCTGCCGGATTCGGTTCGGCCCCGACGGCATGCTGTGGGTCGGCACCGGCGATGCCGCCGTGGGCACCAACCCGCAGGACCCGACGTCGCTGGGCGGCAAGGTGCTGCGCATCACCACCGACGGGGCGGGCGCCCCCGGCAACGCCGGCCCGCCGTTCCGCGCGGAGATCTACACCTACGGGCACCGCAACGTGCAGGGCGTGACCTTCGCGGCCGACGGGACCCCGTACTCGGTCGAGCACGGCCCCGACCGCGACGACGAGGTCAACCTGCTCGTGCGGGCCGGCAACTACGGCTGGGACCCGGTTCCCGGCTACGACGAGAGCGTGCCCATGACCGACCTCGCCGAGTTCCCCGACGCCCGCGAGGCCGTGTGGAGCTCGGGGGCGCCCACCATCGCCCCGTCCGGCGGGGTGATCCTGTCCGGCGAGCAGTGGAAGGGATGGGACGAGGCGCTGGCCATGGCGGTGCTCAAGGGCCGGCAGCTGCGCGTCCTGGGGCTCACGGACGAGGGCACGGCGGTGGAGCAGGAGTGGACGACGATCACCGACCGCGGCCGGCTGCGCGTGGCGGTGCAGGGGCCGGACGGCGACCTCTACATCGCCACGGACGCGTCGCCCGGCTCGATCCTGCGGGTCGCACCGGTGCCCGACTGACCGTCGCCGGCGAGCGAGCGGATGGCGGCCGCCACCTCGTCGGGTCGCTCGAAGGGCAGCATGTGCCCGGCCCCGGGCAGCTCGACGAGCTCGGCCCCCGGGAGGTGGTCGACGATGGCCCGCGTCAGCGAGTTGACCACGAGCGTGTCGCGCCGACCCAGCAGGACCACAGCCGGTACGTCGACCTTTCGGAGGGGTTCCCGCAGGTCCATGGCGCCGATCGCCTCGAGGCAGTCGCGACGCACGTCGGGCGGGGTGGCCAGGAACAGGGCGCGGGTGG
>JAFGPU010000120.1 GCA_016936035.1 Acidimicrobiales bacterium | reverse complement strand
GTCGTCGGCGTGCGGGCCGGCGACGGCACGATGCTGATGGCCCCGTTGACCTTCGCGCCCGACGGTGCCGTCGCCCCGCCCCCGACGCTCGCCGCCACGCCCGACACCGACCTCGCCGACCTCGCCACGGTCACGCTCGAGGGTTCGGGCTTCGTGTGGGCGGGTGATGCGCTGGTCGTGCAGTGCGCGACCGACCCGGTGAGCACGGCCGACTGCGACGTCAGCACCGCCACCTTCGTCGAGCTCGACGACACCGGCGCCTTCTCGGCCGAGGTGCCGGCGCTGGCGATCATCGGCACGGAGTCGGCAGGCACGGTCGACTGCCGTGCGCCCGGCAGCTGCGTCCTGGCCGCGTCGTCCGACTGGCTGCGCACGCCGGGCAAGCGCGCGGTCGCGGCCCTCGAGTTCGACCCCGACGCCGAGGTCGTCGTGCCGACCCTGGCCGTGTCGCCCGATGCCGACCTGGTGGACGGTCAGCGGCTCACCGTCACCGGCAGCGACTATCCCGCGAGCACCGGCGACGACGACGGTTGGGTCGAGATCCAACAGTGCACGTCCGAGCCGTCATACGAGACGTGCCGGTGGGTCGGCTACGCGTTCGTCGACGGCGCGGGCACCTTCACCACCGAGGTCGACGTCTGGGCCGTGCTCGCCACCTCCGGCGGCGACGTCGACTGCCGCACCGCGGACGAGCCGTGCCAGCTCGTCGCCGGTAGCGGCCATCCGGCCTCCGCCCGGTCCGGTCGGGTCGAGCTGGCGTTCGCGCCCGACGGCCCGCTCCTGCCCCCGCCCACCATCGAGGTCGCTCCCGCGACCGACCTGCCGGACGTGGCCGACATCTCGGTGACGGGCAGCGGCTTCGCTCCGGACGACGCCGCGTGGGTGACGGTCTGCGAATCGGGTGACTCGTCCCGCTGCGACTGGGAGGTCGACGGGTTCGCTATCACGTCGTCGTCGGGCACGTTCACCGTCGACGTCACCGTGACCTCGAGCTTCGAGGTCTGGGACGGCGACCTGGTCGACTGCCTGGACACTGCGTGCGTCGTCGTGGCCGAGGACGGCTCGGGCCGGGCGCCGGCCACCGCGGAGATCTCGTTCGCGCCGCCGGCGGACGACGGGGCGCGCTACCTCGACCCCGTGTTCGACGACGTCGAGACCACGGCCGACATCGCCTACCGCACCACCACCGACGCAGGCGGCAACCAGGTCCAGCTCACGCTCGACCTGTACGAGCCGGCCGGCGACACCGCCGACGAGCGCCCGGTCATCGTGTGGACGGGCGGCGGCTGGTTCGGCGTCGACGACGGGGCGCTGGCGGCCAGCTACGCCCAGGAGTTCGCTCGCCGGGGGTACGCCGTGGCCGTGATCGAGCACCGGACGAGGCCCGAGCTCGGCTGCTGCCCCACGAGAGACGCCGTCGGCATCGCCGGCGCGGTCGCCGACGCCACCGAGGACGTGGCGGCGGGCGTGGCCTGGTTGCGTGACAACGCCGCCGACCACCGCCTCGACCCCGATGCCATCGTGGCCGGGGGCACCGAAGGGGGCGGCGCGGTCAGCTTCGGCCTCGCCTACCCGGGGCAGGGCCGGGGCCAGCCCGGCCAGGTGCACGACGGGCACGGGGAGAACACGATGGACGCCACCATGGACGGCGGCCCGACGTCCGGCCCGACGGTGGCGGCCGCGCTGCCGGTGTCGGGGGTCAGCCTGGGTGAGCCGCAGCAGGGCGCACCGCCGGTGCTCGCCTTCCACGGCGGCAACGACCTCACCGCTCCCGCCCACCTGTCCGACTGGACGTGCACGGCGGCCGTGAAGGTCGACGCCCGGTGCGAGGTCGTCACCTACTCGGGGGCGGGCGCGGGCATCGGCGCCAGCCGGCAGCGCGACATCATGCGCCGCGCCACGGCGTTCGTCGCCGACGAGGTGCTGGCCCCGCTGGGTTACCTCGACCCGGCCGAGACGCCGGTGCCCACCACGGTGCCGAAGCCGACCACACCCGACCCCTCCTCCGGAGGGGCCACCACCACGACCGTCGACGAGCAGGCGTCGGGCATCGGCGACCTCGCCCGCACGGGCGTCAACAGCACCGGGGCCCTCGTGCGGGCCGGCCTGGTGGCGCTGGCGCTCGGCGCCGGGTTGCTGTTCCTGACCAGACGGCACAGGAGAACCGATGGCACCGGTGCGCAGGGGAGCTGACGTGGAGACCGACACGAGCACCAGGACCGCCCGCCGGCTCGCGGCCCGCGCGGGCACCGCCGGTCTGCTGCTGGCCGCGCTGATCGTGCCGGCCTACGCCACCGCACCCGGCAGCGAGCCGGTCGACGTCGTCGCCGCCCAGGCGCCCGAGGGCGAGGCGACCAGCACCAGCTCGACGACGGCGCCGGTCGACGGCACGACGACCACCACCACGGCTGTCGACGGCGACGGCACGACGACGACGACCGTCGCCGACGACACGACGGAGACGACCGTTCCTGTCGGCGACGAGATGCCCCCCGGCGAGGAGATGCCCACCGACGGGCACGACGGCGACACCGACCACGGCGAGGCAGACGACCCGCCGCACCACGACGGCGACCCGACGTTCCCCGACGAGTGGACGCCGGAGCAGGTCGCCTACGCCGAGCAGCTCATCGCCGACACCGAGGCGGCGCTCGAGCGCTACCGCAACCCGGGCATCCTGCCGCTGCTCGGCTTCACGTGGATCCTCGACGGCACCGAGCAGGACGCGTACCAGCACTGGGTCAACCTGCCGTGGTTCGGTGACGGGCGCGAGATCGATCCCGAGTACCCGGAGTCGCTGGTGTTCCGGAACACCGCGGACGGGCCGGTCCTCGAGGCCGCCATGTACATGCTGCCGTGGGGATACAACCTGTCGAACATCCCCGAGGACATCGCGTGGCTGCCGGGGTGGCACGTGCACGACAACCTGTGCTTCGACGGCAACGGCCGCATCGTCGACATCGCCGAGGACGGCGTGTGCGAGGCGGGCTTCCTCGTGGTCACGCCCCCGATGATCCACGTCTGGCTGGTCGACACGCCGTGCGGCCGCTTCGCCGGGGTCGACGAGAACGGGCTGCAGTGCGACCACGAGCACTGACCAGGCCGGCCCCGCCGGTGCGCATGAGCGGCGGTGCGGCGACCTAGCCTGGTGCGCATGCAACGTCTGACGGTGCCGAAGCCACGTCTGCGGGGGCGGCTCCATCAGGTGGCCTTCTTCCTCTCGATCCCGGCGGGCGCCGCGCTCGTCGCGTTCGCCGACGAGACCCAGGCCCGCGTCGCTGCCGTCGTCTTCGCCCTCGCCATGACGGGGCTCTACGGCATCAGCGCCGCCTACCACCGGGGTCGCTGGTCCGAGCGCGCCCTGCGGGTCATGCGGCACCTCGACCACTCGATGATCTTCGTGTTCATCGCTGCGTCGTACACCCCGATCACGCTGCTGGCGTTGCGCCCTGCCTGGGGGTTCACCCTGCTCGCGCTCGCCTGGAGCGGTGCGGCGGTGGGCGTGCTCATCACCGTGCTGCGCCTCGAACGGTGGCGGGGCGTCGGCTTCGCCCTGTACCTCGTGATCGGCTGGTTGGCAGCGATCGCCATGCCCCAGCTGGTCCAGACGCTGTCGTGGGTCGAGATGTCGCTGCTCGTCACCGGCGGGTTGCTGTACACCGTCGGGGCGGTCGTGCTGGCTCGCAACCGGCCCGACCCCCGCCCCGAGGTGTTCGGCTACCACGAGATCTGGCACACGTTCGTGGTCGGTGCCAGCGCCTGCCACTTCGCGCTGGTGCTGCTGCTGGTCCACCCCTGAGCGGGGACGCAGACGCCCCGCCGGCGGTGGTGCCGTCCGACACCGGCCGACCGCGCGCGATCGGACAGAATGGCGCCATGCCGACCGCCGTGCCGCCCGAACGACCCGTGTTCCTCTACGACGGCGACTGCGCGTTCTGCACCACCTGCGCCCAGTTCGTCGAGCGCCGCATCCCCACCGCTGCGGCGGTGACGCCATGGCAGTTCGCCGACCTCGACTCGCTGGGGGTCGCCCAGGACGACGTCGAGGCCGCCGTCGTCTGGGTGGCGGCCGGACGTCGCCCCGTCGCCGGCCCCGTGGCCATCGCCCGCCTGCTCGTCGACGCCGGCTCGTTCTGGCGGCCGCTCGGGTGGCTGCTCGACCTGCCACCGGTGCGGTGGGTGGCCTGGCCGGTCTACCGGCTCATCGCCCGCAACCGCCACCGCATGCCCGGCGGCACGGCCGCCTGCTCGCTGCCCCAGGCCGAGCGCGATCGCCTGGGCTCGCCGTGACGGCCTGACGCCGCCGCCTCGCCCGAGGTTGCGGCGCCGGTGCCGCGGGCGCTTCACTCGGGTGCACACACCGCGGAGATGTCGCCCCCGATCGCGCGCGAGACTTCCGATGGTGATGCCGCCGCCCATGGACTCCACCGCGACCACCACCTTGCGCCCCGACAGTGCCGTGACCGACGTGCACGTCCACGCCGAGCCTCCCGTCACGCCGGGGTCGGTGCTGCGACCCCGGTTCCGGCTGGTGGTGGTGCTCGTAACCGTGTTCGTGGCCCTGGCCGCCGCGGCCGCCCTGTGGCAGGGCCAGGTGCTCCTCACGTGGGACGAGCCCATCCAGCGCACGGTCGAGTCGCAGCGCGGCGGGTCGCTCGACCGGTTCTTCCTCACCATCTCGCGGTTCGGGTCGACCATCCCCGTGCTCACGCTCGGCACCCTCGCGGCGGTCGTCACCTGGCGCCGGTGCCAGGCGGTCGGCACGGCGGTGCTGGTGGCCACCTTCAGCCGTCCCCTGCTCGAGTTCAGCCTCAAGGTGCTGGTCGACCGCGACCGTCCCGACTTCGAGCGCCTGGTGGCCGGCAACGGGCCGTCGTTCCCCAGCGGGCACGTCATGGCGTCGGTGGCCCTGTGGGGGCTGCTACCGCTCGTCGTGTCGCTGTACACGCGCCGCCGGTCGATCTGGTGGGTGTCCGTGGCCCTGGCGGCAGGGCTCATCGCCGCCATCTCGGCCAGCAGGATCTACCTGGGCGTCCACTGGTTCTCCGACGTCGTGGGCGGGCTGATCGTCGGCGCCTTCTTCCTCCTCGGCATCGAAGCGCTGCTCGAGAACCGCCACCTCCGCTCGCCCTGCGCCCTGCTCGGCTCGTGTCACGAGCCCGGCGACGGTCTTCCCGTCTCGCCGGACGACGAGGCCACCGGCGTCGTCACCGCGAGCACGGCGGTGACGGGCAGGTGGTCGGACAGCCGGGCGAACCCCGCGAAGCCCTCGTCGTCGGGGTCGGGTGTCCGTACGTCGACCACGTCGATCGACGCCGAGACGTAGACGTAGTCGAGCCGCTGGCTCGGCGCCCTGCCCGTGCCGGCCCGCCAGCCCTTCCAGTTGGTCGCACCCCGGTCGGGCGGACGCTCGCCGCTGGGGACGGCGCCGGGAGCCTCGTCGCCGTGGCGCACCCGCCAGGCATCCCGCAACCCGGCCGCGGTGAACAGCGTGTGGACGTCGGCGGCCGGGCGCTCGTTGAGGTCGCCGGCCACCACCACGGGGCCGGTCCCGCCGGCGGTGACGGCCAGCACGGTGGAGGTCTCGACCGCCCGCAGCTCGACCTGCCCGTGGGGCGTGAGATGCACGTTGACAAGGGTGAACGCTGCACCGTGCTCTCCGACCGTGGCCACCTGCACGATGCGCCGGCGCCAGCTCCACAGGCGCCACCGGTGAGAGAGGGCGCGGGTGCGCACGTGCACGGGAGCGGTCACGCCGATGACGGCCATGCCCTCGGGCCACGTGCGCACCGGCCAGTGCTTGAACCCCCAGCGGTGGCCCCGGGCCCCGAGCGCGCGGGCGATGGCCCGTGCCTGGTGCCACTGCACCTCCTGGAGGGCGACGAGGTCGGCGCCGGTCGCGCGCAGGTGCGCGACCACCCCGGAGATGTCGGGGGCGGCGCTGCCCTTGAGGTTCCAGGTGACGAGGGTTGCCTGCACCGGCGGGCACCGTAGCGGCGGACGCTCCGTGCCGGCGGCGCCCCTGCCCCGCGTACGATCCCCACCGTGGCCGAACCGACCAGCGCCGACCTGCGCCGTGACCTGGTCGGCCACCTGCGGGAGGCGGGCTACCTGCGCGACGAGGGCGTCGCCGAGGCCTTCGCCACGGTGCCGCGCGAGATCTTCCTCGCCCACCACGTCGAGCGCCACGGCCTGGCCGACGCCTACCGCGACGACGCCATCGTCACGCGACGCGACCCGGTCACCGGCGCGCCCACGTCGTCGTCGTCGCAGCCCGCGATCATGGCGCAGATGCTCGAGATGCTCGGCGTCCGCCGCGGCGACCGGGTGCTCGAGGTGGGCACCGGCACCGGCTACAACGCCGCGCTGCTCGCGGCGCTGGTGGGGGACGAGGGGCGGGTGACCTCGGTCGAGCTCGACGCCGACACCGCCGTGGCGGCGCGCCGGGCCCTGGTGACGGCCGGCGCGCCGGTGCGGGTCGAGGTGGGTGACGGTGCCGCCGGAGCGCCGGAGGCCGCGCCGTTCGACGTCGCGATGGCGACGGCCAGCACCGACCGCGTGCCACGGCCGTGGTTCGACCAGCTGCGCCCGGGCGGCCGCCTCGTGGTGCCGCTGCGCCTCAGCAGGGTGGTGCCGGGGCTGCAGGCCGTCGTCGCGTTCCGCAAGGCCCGGAACGGGTTCGACCAGGTCGCCGTGATCGGCGGCGGTTTCATCCCGCTGCGCGAGGCACCCCGGGTCGACGCGCCCCCGGCGTCGCCGGCACGGTCGGTCGCCCTCGAGGTCGCCGACGCCCGCCGCGACCGCCTACTGGTCGAGGTGGCCGGGCCCGCGTTGGCCGGGCTCGACCGCCGCGCCCGCCAGCGGCTGGTCGTCACCAGCCTCGGGTTCGGGCGAAGCCGGGCCGTGCCGGTCGGCGGCGCGCCTGGCGTGGCGCTGCTCGCCTACGTGGCCCTGGCGTTACCCGAGGAGCGCCTGGTCGAGGTCAGCCGTGCCGGCAGCCGGTCGACCACGGCACGGGAAGCCCTGGGGGTGGTCGACGCGGTCGACGGCAGCCTGGCCCTGCTCGCCCGGGCACCGGACGGTGGCCTGCGGCTCGACGCCTACGGCGGTCCCGGCGCCGAGCGCGCGGTGCTGGCCGCGATCGAGCGCTGGCGGCTGGCGGGCCGTCCCCGCATCGCCGACGCGTCGATCACCGTCCGGTACGGGCCGGTGCGCCCCCACGGGTGGTACAGCGCGCGCCGGGGCGACCACTGGATCGCCCTCGACTGGCAGCGCGCGCCGGATCGGTAGCCGGACGCGCCGGTGCGGGGTGTGCCCGTTGGCCGTGTCCGACGCGCCATGCCCGCAGGTGCCCGAGCCGGTGGGTGCGGGCCCAGGGTGCCATGGAGGCGCGCGCCATGCGCCCGTGCGCTGTTGCCCCCCGCCCGACCCGACGGGTGCTCCCGTACGCTGCCCGGTCATGGATCTGGCCGCCTTCCAGCAGCTCATGGCCGACACCTACGGCGAGCGGGACCGCCGGCGCGGCGTGTCCGCAACCGTC
This sequence comes from Acidimicrobiales bacterium, assembly GCA_016936035.1. Lineage (GTDB taxonomy): Bacteria > Actinomycetota > Acidimicrobiia > Acidimicrobiales > VFJN01 > ZC4RG19. Next base: position 291 of record JAFGPU010000120.1, on the reverse strand, counting down.
GCGTGGCTGACCGAGGAGCTGGGCGAGCTGGCCCAGGCGGTGCGCAAGGGCAGCCGCGACGACCAGGTGCACGAGCTGGGCGACGTGCTGGCCTGGCTGGCATCGCTCGCCGGTCAGCTCGGGATCGACCTCGACGAGGCCGCCGCCCGCTATGCGGACGGATGCCCCCGCTGTGCGGGCGTGCCGTGCACCTGCCCGTGACCCCTGGCGCGGGCGTCAGCCCCGGCGGGCGACGACCAGCTCCGCGATCTGCACCGCGTTGAGGGCCGCGCCCTTGCGCAGGTTGTCGTT
>JAFGPU010000547.1 GCA_016936035.1 Acidimicrobiales bacterium | reverse complement strand
GGCTGCCCCAGGTGCTGCGCAACGTGCGGGTGGCCGAGCGCGACCCGGCGATCGTCGACCGGCTGGCCGGCCCGATCGCAGCGGTCGAGGAGCGGCTCGGCGACACGGGCCGCGTCCTGGTGCGCACCAGCGGCACCGAGCCCCTGGTCCGGGTCATGGTCGAGGCTCCGACGCAGGCCGACGCCGAGGCCGCGGCGGACGAGCTGGTCCGAGCCGTCGAGGCGCTGGCTGCGGGCTGACCCGCCCGCGCCCGCCGCCCCGGAGCGGTGGCGGAGCGCCGGGCGGGCGGGCGGTGCCGCCAGCCGTAGACTTGCCGCCCATGTGCGGGATCATCGCGGTCGTCCGTCGTCCCGGCGCTCGTTCCGCGCCCGACCCTGGCGTCGTGGTCGACCACCTGCACGACGCAGCCGCCGCCCTGGCGGGGGACGTGCCGCTGGCCGAGGCCTGCGCCACGGCGGCGAGCCGGCTCGAGGCCGCGGACGCGCAGCTTCGCGGTGCCGAGGGGGTCTGGCTGCTCGTCCACGACCGCCGCCTGCTCGCCGAGGTCGAGGGCGCGTGCGCCACGCTGGCCGGCGACCTCGCCGACATCGAGGCCCGCCTCGACGCCGGGGTCGACGGTGCGGGTGCCGCCGGCGACCAGGCCACGATCGAAGCCGTCAACGCCGCGGTCATCCGCCTCAAGGACGCCGTGTGGTCCCTCGACCGCGACCGGGCCCGCACCGCCCGCGCCGTCGCCGACCTCGCCGGCAGCGAGCCCGGCTGGGCGACCACCGAGGCCTACACGTCGATCCAGCAGGCGCTGTCCGCGATCGACCGGCTCGAGGTCCGCGGCCGCGACTCGGCCGGGCTCCACGTGCTGGTGCGCGACCACGGCCTCGACCTGGACAGCCCCGCGATCGCCGCGCTGCTGGCCGGACGGGCCGGCGACCCGCTGTTCCGCTCGGGCACGGTGCGGGTGACCGACGGGTGCCTGGCGTTCGTCTACAAGGCCGCGGCGGAGATCGGCGAGCTCGGCGACAACACGCGTGCACTGCGCGACGCGGTGCGGGCCGACGAGCTGCTGCGGCTCGCGGTGGCGTCCGACGATGCCGTGGCGGTCGTGCTCGGGCACACCCGGTGGGCGTCGGTGGGCATCATCAGCCAGCCCAACGCCCACCCGGTCGACAGCCTGGAGCTCGACCGGGACGGCATCCCCTACGTCGTGGCATCGCTCAACGGCGACGTCGACAACTTCGCCGACCTCAAGGCGTTGGACGGGCTCGACATCGCCCCCGAGATCACCACCGACGCCAAGGTCATCCCCACCCTCGTCGCCCGCCGGGTCGCCGAGGGCCGTGACCTCGGCGATGCCTTCCGCACCACCGTGGCCGGCTTCGAGGGATCGGTCGCCATCGCCGCGTCGGCCAGCGCCGAGCCCGACAAGCTGCTGCTGGCCCTGCGGGGCAGCGGCCAGGCGCTGTACGTCGGCCTGGCCGACGGCGCCTACATCGTGGCCAGCGAGCCCTACGGCGTCATCGAGCTGACCAGCCGCTACGTGCGCATGGACGGCGAGACCCCCGCCAACGCCGACAACCCCACGGCGAGCCGGGGTCAGATCGTCGTGCTCGACGGCGCCCGGGCCGGCACCCTGGAGGGCGTCGAGCGCCTCGCGTACGACGGCACGCCGCTGCCCGTCGCTGAGGATGACGTCGCGCACGCGCAGATCACCACCCGCGACATCGACCGGGGCGACTTCCCCCACTACCTGCTCAAGGAGATCACCGAGGCGCCCGCCAGCTTCCGCAAGACGTTGCGGGGCAAGCTGGTCGAGCGCGCAGGCGAGCTGACCGTCGCCCTCGGCCCCGACGTGTTGCCCGACGACGTGCGCGCCGACCTGCGCGCGGGGGCGATCCACCGGGTGGTGGTCGTCGGTCAGGGCACCGCGGCGGTCGCCGGCCAGTCGCTCGCCGCCGCGCTGGCGCACTTCTGTCCCGACGTCCCGCTGCGCATCGACGCGCTGCCGGCCACCGAGCTGTCGGGCTTCGGCCTGCGGGCGTCGATGGCCGACACGCTCGTCGTCGCCATCAGCCAGTCCGGCACCACGACCGACACGAACCGCACGGTCGACCTGGTGCGCTCCCGGGGGGCGCGCGTCGTCGCCGTCGTCAACCGGCGGGGCAGCGACCTCACCGACAAGGCCGACGGGGTGCTCTACACGTCTGACGGCCGCGACGTCGAGATGTCGGTGGCGTCGACCAAGGCGTTCTACAGCCAGATCGCGGCTGGGCTGCTGCTGGCCGCCGCCATCACCGACGAGGTCGGCGGCACCGTCGACCAGGCCGTGCTGCGGTCGCTGCGCGAGCTGCCGGCGGCCATGACCGAGGTGATCGCCCGCGGGCCCGCCATCGCCGAGGCCGCGCACCAGCTCGCTCCCGCCAAGCGCTACTGGGCGGTGGTGGGCAACGGGGCCAACCGCGTCGCGGCGGCCGAGGTGCGCATCAAGCTGTCCGAGCTCTGCTACAAGTCGATCGCCAGCGACTCGACCGAGGACAAGAAGCACATCGACCTGTC